>VEQI01000067.1 GCA_018883305.1 Limnohabitans sp.
CGCCACAGCTGCCCCCAAAGCCCCAGCCAGTGCAGCCCCTGTCAACCCGCCTGCCCCCGCCAAGACTGCTTCCGAGCCCACACCGGCCGCTACGCCAGCCCCACCGGCTGCCGCTGCCAAGCCCCTGGCCGCGGACCGAGCCAGCTTGCTGGCCGAAAGCCGTCAATGGGTGCGTGATTTGCCGGCCAACGGCTGGGTGTTGCAACACGCCGCACTTGAAACCCTGGAGGAGGCCAAGACGGTCAAGTCGGGCACACCTGGCTTGCAAGAGGCCCGCATTCTGCTAACCCAGCGCAAGGTCAAGGGCTACTACTACATTGTGGTTACCGGCCCTTACCCCAACCGGGCCACGGCCGAAGGCCTGATGAAGAAAAACGCCGGTTGGGCTAAAGCCTGGCTGCGCGGACCCAAATCCATGCAGCAGCAATTCGAGGAATGACCCCCGGGGGGCTGACGGCCCCTGGGCGTCGGGTGGGCGGCGCGATGGAAATCTGGGACACTTGGGTCAAATTTTCGACTTTCGGGTCGATTCCTGACGTTCAAGGCCGAATCCATGTCCAACGACCAGATCATCCGCTCCTCCAAGCGCCACGAAGTTTCGATTCCTGAAGGTTCGAACAATGCCTCTTCCCAGAAGGCGTTGATAGGCGTGCACGAGCCCGAACCGGGCTCGGAGTCCTCACTCACCGCAGCGCATGAGCAACCTGATCAGCGTGTGACATTGACGCAGGAAACCGCGGAAGATGCGCAGCGGTTGCTGCTTGCGCAAGAGGAGGCACCGGCCTCCAGCCGCGTTCAATTGCCCTCGGAGGCGTCCATCCTGGACAACCGGATTCAACTGGCGCCGGATGACTCCACCTTGGATAACCGTGTTCAATTGCCCGATGAGCACGCTTCTGAGACAAATCGGGTTCACCTGCCCCAGGAGGGTGGGCCAGCCAGTGAACGCGTGCCTGTGCCAGGCGATGATTTCTTGGCCTCTGAACGGGTCAAGCTGCCCTCGGGCCAGGCCTTGCACGACAACACCGTGGTGATGACCGCGGACATCCGGGAGGACAACGTGGTGAAGCTCGCCTCTTCCACGGCCACGGAACATGTAGAGCACCTTGAGCAGAAGGGGCTCCAAGACACTCACGCAGGGTTACCTGACATGACCAACTCACCTGACGCCACCGATTCTTTGGACGCCGAACGTGCCGCCGCCCCGTCGCGCGCGGTGGTGGATGAGGGGCACGATCGCCCCATCGAGTCCGTCCCGCCAGCCGAAGTGGAAGAGGATGCCGATGTGGCTGTGCTGGAAGCGCTGGTTGAAGACGAGCAGCAGTCCCCAGCGGTGGCTGAGTCGTTGATTGCGCAAGCGCATGACCAGCCGGATGAGCCGCCGATGGCGCATGAACAGGCGCCTCTGGCTCAAGTTAGCGGCTACCTGTCCGATAAAAAGACCGAGGAGTTTCGTGGTCGCGTTGTCAAACTCCGCGAAGAGGTCGACCAGTTGAACCGCCGATTGGACGAGATCGAGAAACACGAGATCGAAAAGCAATACTAAGGAATGCAGATGGCTGAAGAGTTCACTCCAGCGCAGGAAACCGAACCGGCTGGCGAGGCTTCAACCGAGGTCGAGTCCGAGACTGAAGCTGCGCCCGCGGTTTCCGAGGACGCCGCCGCGGAAATTCTTGAGCTGCAAGAGCGCGCGCTCGATCCTGCCGAGCTGTCGCGCCAATTGGAAGATCTGACCAGTGTGGTGCTGAACTCTGCGGAGGTCTCCACCCGCTCCGCCTCAGTGGCCGCCGACGTCAGCACCGACATGCAGGCGGTGGTGGACAAAATCACGCAAGCGCACAAGCGCAGTGTTGAGCACTCCAAGATCATTCTGGGCGCGGTGCTGGTGTTCCTTGTGTTGGCCGTGGGCACTTTCTTCGCCATTGCCATGCGCATGCAGCAAAACATTCGCCAACTCGACTCCCTGGCGCTGGCGGTGGGCAAGCGCGTGGTTGATCTCGACTCCACGATGAATGCTTTCACCGAGGCCTCGCAGTCCTTGTTTGAGCTGGCGGAAAAAATGGAAGCGGTCAGCGGATTGCCCAACAAGATCGATCAGCGCTTTGAGGAGTTCAACAAGTCGGTGCAGGCCGTGCCGGGACAGGTGTCTTCTCAGGTGGCGGCTCAAACCGACAAATCCCTGGACGCCAAAATGCAAAATCTGCAAAAGCAGTTGCAGGCGCTGGAAAGCAAGGTGCAGAACCTGGCCTCACGTCCTCAACCGCAAGTCAAGGACAACAGCCAAGCGGTGATGGGTGAGCTGCAAAAACTGCAGAAGGAAGTCAGCGGCCTGCAGGCTCGCACCGCCATCAAGCCGACCGAGGCGCCCAAGCCCAAGGCTGAAGTCAAACCTGAGCCCAAGCCTGAGCCCAAACTTGAGGTGAAACCGGAACCCAAGCCGGCCGAGGTCCGCCCTGCCGTTCCTCAAGTGCCGGCCAACCGAGACCGCATGCTGGTGTATCCGCGTCCCAATACCGATTGATGCGCGCGGATGCCGGGTGGTGTCCGTTCAGTGCAAAGTCTGCGGCATGAACTGTTGCGCACTGGCCCCGTCCCAATACGTGCGGAAGACCTCTGGCAAAGTGGTGTTGTCTGCAGCAGGGGTGGATGACAGCAGCGCTCCGGCAGGCAGCGTGTGAAACAACCGCGCCAGAGAGCGCGTTTCATACGCATCGATGCGGCGCATGAAATGGTGCAGACGCAAGGCAGAGGGACCTGACAACCCTGCAGCCTCCAGCAGCTCTTTGAGGGACTCCAGCGTCAAGCGGTGGAAGTTGCGCACGCGCTCGGCCTTGTCCGGCACCACCAGCGCCATCTGACGCTTGGGGTCTTGCGTGGTCACGCCCGTGGGGCAATTCCCGCTGTGGCAGGTCTGGGCCTGAATGCAGCCCAGTGCAAACATGAAGCCACGGGCACTGTTGCACCAGTCGGCGCCCAATGCCAGCGTGCGGGCCATGTCAAAACCGCTGATGATCTTGCCGCTGGCGCCCAAGCGGATCTTGTCGCGCAGGTTCAGACCCACCAAGGTGTTGTGCACCAGCCGCAGACCTTCTTGCAGCGGCGTGCCAATGTGATCGGAGAACTCCAGGGGCGCAGCACCCGTGCCGCCTTCCGAGCCATCCACCACGATGAAGTCGGGGATGATGCGGCTTTCATGAATGGCCTTGGCAATGCCAAACCACTCCCACGGATGACCAATGCACAGTTTGAAGCCCACAGGCTTGCCACCGGAGAGTGTGCGCAATTCCTGCATGAACTCCAGCAGCCCCAGCGGGGTGGAGAAGCTGCTGTGGCTGGACGGTGAGACACAGTCCTCGCCAATGCCCACGCCGCGTGCCTCGGCAATTTCAGGGGTGACCTTGGGGCCCAGCAACACGCCGCCATGGCCAGGTTTGGCGCCCTGGCTGAGCTTGATCTCGATCATCTTGACCTGTGGGCTTTGGGCGTTTTCTACAAAGCGCTCCCGGCTGAACAAGCCATGCTCATCGCGACAACCGAAGTAGCCTGAGCCGATTTCCCAGATCAAGTCGCCCCCATGCACACGGTGATAGCGCGAGATGGAGCCTTCCCCTGTGTCATGGATGAAGTTGCCCATGTAGGCGCCCTTGTTCAACGCCATGATGGCGTTGGCGCTCAGCGCGCCAAAGCTCATGGCCGACACATTGAACAGGCTGATGTCGTAGGGCTGCGCGCAGTCAGCGCCACCAACGTGCACACGAAAGTCATGATCCGGCAAATGCGTGGGCGCCAGTGAGTGTGTGATCCACTCATAGCCCGTGGCGGTGACGTCCAGTTGCGTGCCAAAAGGGCGCTTGTCCGACTGGCCCTTGGCCCGGGCATACACCAGAGAGCGCTGGGCCCGGGAGAAGGGTGCGGCTTCGGTTTCACTTTCCAGGAAGTACTGGCGCAACTCCGGGCGGACCGCTTCCAGCATGAAGCGCAGATGCCCAATGATGGGGTAATTGCGCAGAATGGCGTGGCGCGTTTGCTGCAAGTCGTAAATGCCCACGGCCGTGAGAAAACCAAAAACCATCAGCATCCAGACACCGTGACCAGAGGCGGCAAACACCAGCAGGCTCAGGGTGGTGAGTCCCAGTGCCACGAAAAATGCGGTGTAACGAACGGGGTAGAGCTGATTGAGGCGATCGAGCATGGCGCCAACTCCTGTGATGGGGTAGGGGCACCATAGCAGGAATTGGGGCACGCCGCACTTGGGTAAACCTTTGGCCGGTCCAGCCTGTACGTGGTATCCCCATCGTGAAAAACCCCATGCATGGGGGCATACTTTTTCATGCATGCTCGCGCTCAACAACCACGGGCATGCAGCCCTGCGACAAGGAGGCCAACATGTATCAGAAAATTTTGATGGCTTACAACGGATCAGCCGCCGGCCAGAAAGCCTTGCTGGAAACGGGAGAACTGGCCGCCTGGGGCCATTCGGCCTTGCACCTGGTGGCCGTCATGCCCTTGAATCTCAACGCAGTGGTGGCCGAGGGCATTGTCTACTCCGTACAGGAGGAGGCCATGCAACGCCAGGCCTATCAGCGCATTCTGGATGAAGGCCTCAAGGTCCTGGCAGACCACGGGTACCAGGCCACGGGTGAGCTTCTCAGTGGCGACGCCATCACCGAGATCTGCAACTGCGCACGCCGCACCCAGGCCGACTTGATTGTGGTGGGCCACAAACGCAAGAACGGTTGGGTGGAACGCTGGTGGAGTGGCTCCATCAGCAAGTCTCTGATCGAAGAAGCCCCGTGTAGCCTGTTGATTTCGATTGTTTAAATCACCTCACTCCGCGCGCGCTCCCGAGTCCTTGACCACCTTGGCCCACTTGGCAATCTCACTGGCCTGATAACGTGACAACTCTTCCGGGCTGGAGAGCACCGCCTCCAGACCCAGCGACTTCAAGCGATCCTGCACCTCAGGCAAGCGATACACCCGCTGCACCTCGGCATTCAATCGATCGATGACCGCGCGCGGTGTGTTGGCCGGCGCGAACAGCGCGAACCAGGTGGTGGCCTCAAAGCCAGGCACGGTCTCAGCCACTGTGGGGATTTCGGGTGCCGCCCCAGAGCGCTTGGCCGTGGTGACGGCCAGGGCGCGGATCTTGCCCTCTCGCGCCATGGGCAAGGCGGACGGCATGTTGTCAAACATCAGCTGAATGCTGCCCCCCATCAGGTCGGGGATGGCGTACTGGCGGCCTTTGTAAGGCGCGTGCGTCATCTGGGTGCCCGTCATGGACTTGAACAATTCCCCCGAGACATGCACCGAGGTGCCAATCCCCGGCGACCCAAAGGACAGCTTGTTGGGATTGGCCTTCATGTAGGTGATGAGTTCGGCCACGGTCTTGACCGGCAGGTCGTTGTTGACCACCAGCAGGTTCGGCGCGGAGGCAATGAGTGACACGGGTGTGAACTGTTTAACCATGTCATACGGAATTTTTTCGTACAAGGAGCCATTGATGGCATGCGTACCCACGGTGCCCAGCACCAGGGTGTAGCCATCGCCCGGCGAGCGAGCCACGATGTCCGAGCCGATATTGCCACCTGCACCAGGTTTGTTGTCCACCACGATGGCTTGCCCCAACTGCGCTTTCTCGCTGAACAGGCGCGCCAGGATGTCCGGAGCACCCCCGGTGGGGAAGGTCACCACCAGACGCAATGGTTTGTTGGGATAGGCGCCTTGCGCCATCACGGGCCCGGCCAGCAGGCCAAGACCCGCCAGCATGGCGGCGCACAGAGAACGACGGGCGAGGGCGATTTGAGGTTTCATGAGCTTCATTCGGTGTCAGTCAATGGAAGCGCTCCAGCGGTTGTCCCACTGGTGCTGGGCCTGGTCAAGATGGCGACGATCACGCTTGGTGGGGCGTCCGTGCTCAATGCTGGTGGCAGGTTCATGCACCAGCCGGCGTTGTTCGGCCAGGTGCTCACGTTGCCGCAGGCTGTCGGGGGTCTCGGCATACAACTGCTGGGCCACGGGCGCGGGACCACGTTGCAGGCTCAACCCCTGAACAACCACGGTGCGAGGCACGCCGCTTTGCTGCAACG
Source organism: Limnohabitans sp. (assembly GCA_018883305.1). Lineage (GTDB taxonomy): Bacteria > Pseudomonadota > Gammaproteobacteria > Burkholderiales > Burkholderiaceae_C > Limnohabitans. Next base: position 6,087 of record VEQI01000067.1, read on the forward strand.
CCACGGTGTCACCCACCCGCAATTCGCGCGCGGGCTTGGCGGGTAGGCCGTTGACGCTCACACGTCCACGGTCCAACTGCTCCACGGCGAGGGCGCGCGTCTTGAAAAATCGCGCAGCCCACAACCATTTGTCGATACGCATCGTCTCCATCGGGCCTATTGTGCTTGATTTCCTTTGCCAGGGCCGTTGTGTGGCATTGTGTACGTCACCGAGGGGGCTCCTCACGTGGACACGCCTGTTTCATTGTGTGAGTGGTAGGCTTGGCTTTATCCATCGTTGTCGTTCTTGAAGTGTTGTTTGTGGCCTATTTCTTGACCTCCGCTCATTCCCCGTCCAAGCCGCTGGCCACGCAGGAGTACGCATGACCTTGTGGGCCCTGGCTTGGCGCGCCTTGTGGCGCGATGCACGATCCACCGAGTTGCGTTTGCTGCTGGTGGCCGTGGCGCTGGGTGTCACCGCTTTGTGTTCGGTGGCTTTTCTGGCGGATCGATTGCAGGCGGGATTGCAGCGTGACGCCGCGCAGTTGCTGGGCGGCGACGCCGTGGTGGTCACGGATCAGGCGCCTGCTCCAGAGTGGTTGGCGCAAGCACAGCGCCGCGGGTTGAGTGGCATCTCCACCTTGAGCTTCCCCACCATGGCGCGTGGAGAGGAGGCGCGCGGGGGCATGAGCCGTTTGGTGGCGCTCAAAGCCGTGGTGCCAGGCTATCCCTTGCGGGGCAAGTTGCGCGTGCAACGCCCCGATGCCGTGGAAGGCGTGGGCATGGAAACGCGTGAGGTGCCACCACCGGGGCAGGTATGGGTGGAGCCTGCCTTGCTGGAGGGGCTGGACCTGCGTGTGGGGGATTCGCTGTTGCTGGGGGGCGCACGCCTGATCATCAGCCAGGTGCTGTTGCATGAACCGGACCGTGGGGCGGGCTTCATGAACTTTGCGCCGCGTGTGATGATGCATGCGCAGGACCTGGCCGCCACTGGCCTGATTCAGCCGGCCAGCCGCGTGGTGTGGCGACTGGCGTTGACGGGGCCCGCCGATGCGGTGCGTGACTACACCAGCTGGGTGAACACGCGGTTGCAAGACCCGAGCGTGCGCGGGGTGCGACTGGAAACGCTGGACGCCGGGCGTCCCGAGATGCGGCAGACATTGGACCGTGCCAGCAAATTCCTGCATCTGGTGGCCGTCCTGGCCGCGTTGCTCAGTGCCGTGGCGGTGGCGCTGGCGGCGCGTTCTTTTGCGTTGCGGCGTCTGGACGATTGTGCTGTCTACCGGGTGCTGGGCCTGAGCCAGCGCAGCATGGTCTGGATGTATGGATTGGAATTTTTGTTGGCGGGCAGTGTGGCCAGTGCCGTGGGGTTGGCCTCGGGCTGGGGCTTGCATCATGTCTTTGCCATGTTGCTGAGTGGCTTGGTAGAGACAGATCTGCCACCGCCAGGCTGGTGGCCAGTGTTGCAGGGCCTGGGTACGGGGCTGACATTGCTGGCGGCATTTGGTCTGCCGCCCATCCTGCAACTGGTGCAGGTGCCTGCTTTGCGGGTGATTCGGCGTGAGGTGGGCACGCCCAGGGCGGCCTCCTTATGGGTGCTGTGCATGGGCTTGTTCGGGTTTGCCGCTTTGCTGGTGGGGTTTAGTCGCGATCTCAAGTTGGGCGGCCTGGTGGCCGGGGGATTCCTGGTGGCCAGTGCCGTGTTTGCCTTGCTCAGTTGGGGGGCGGTTCGACTGCTGCGGACGTGGGTGCGAGAAGGGCAAGCACCCAACTGGTTGCTCATGGCCACGCGCCAACTGGCTGCACGCCCCGGTCTGACGGTGGTGCAGATCAGTTCACTGGCGCTGGGCTTGCTGTCCTTGTTGCTGCTGGTACTGTTGCGGACCGACCTCATCAGCAGCTGGCGTGCGGCCACGCCGCAACAGGCCCCGAACCGATTTGTCATCAACATCCAGCCCGATCAGGCGCAGGCCTTTCAACAGACCCTGGCTGACAACGGCGTGCATGAGCGTGATTGGTACCCCATGATCCGAGGGCGCTTGGTGTCGGTGAACGGACGCACAGTCACACCGCAGACGTATGACGATGAGCGAGCACAACGTTTGGTGGATCGTGAATTCAATCTCTCACACACAGACCAGTTGCCAGAGCACAACCAGGTGGTGGCTGGTCGTTGGACAGCGCAGGACGTGGATGGTTTGAGTGTGGAGGAGGGGCTGGCCAAGACCTTGCGGCTGTCCCTGGGGGACCGCCTGGTGTTTGACATCGCCGGACAAACCCATGAAGCGCGCATCACTTCGTTGCGACGCGTGGACTGGACCTCCATGCGCGCCAATTTCTTTGTACTCTTTCCTGTGAGCCAAATGCCCGATCTGGCCGCCACCTACATCACGGCTTTTCGGGCGCCTGCCGTCAAGGGGTTTGATCACGCACTGGTCAAGCAGTTTCCCAATGTCACGCTGGTGGACATGGCCGCCACGCTCAACCAGGTGCAGCGCGTGCTGGAACAGGTGTCGCGGGCCGTGGAGTTCCTGTTTGCCTTCACGCTGGCGGCCGGGTTGGTGGTGGTGTTTGCCACGGTCACCGGGACACGTGAGGCACGCATGCGCGATTACGCGGTCCTGCGCGCTATGGGGGCCACGCAGGTGTTGCTGGGGCGCGTCCAGCGTGCTGAGCTGATCGGGGTGGGTGCGCTGGCAGGGGCATTGGCGTCCGCGGTGGCGTTGGTGTTGGGCTGGGTGCTGGCGCACCGTGTCTTTGAGTTTGAGTGGAGCGCCCCCGTGTGGGTGCCCGGGGTGGCGGTGTGCGGCGGCGCATTGCTGGCCTGGGCCGCAGGCTGGTGGGGACTGCGCGGCGTGTTGCGCCGGCCGGTGGTGAGCACCTTGCGGGAATCGGCGAATTGAACCTTTGCGGCTGACTCGGGGCACAATCGAAGCATGCAAACCGATGATGACGCTGTGCCCGAAGGCGCCCGCACGCCCTTTGACTGGATAGGTGGTGAGAAGGTGGTGTTGGCCTTGTGCGAACGCTTCTATGACCTCATGGAGCTCCAACCCGAGTACGCGGCCCTGCGATCCGTGCACGGCCCCGATCTGACCCAGGCGCGCCAGAAGCTGTTTTGGTTTCTGTGCGGCTGGCTGGGCGGGCCTTCCCATTACACCGAGCGCTTTGGCCATCCCCGTTTGCGCATGCGGCACATGCCCTTTGCCATTGGCATACGCGAGCGTGACCAGTGGCTGGCCTGCATGGATCAGGCCATGCGTGAGACTGGCATTGACCCGGAGCTGCGAGAACGACTCCAGGGCAGTTTTTTCCAGACAGCGGACTGGATGCGCAACATCGGCGCTTGACTCAACCGCCCTTGAGCAGCACCAGCAAGGCACCTGCGCCGCCATGCACGGGGGGCGCCTGAACAAAGGCCTGCACCTCTGCTTTCTGCACCAGCCAACGTTGCACTTTGGATTTGAGCACGGGCATCTTGCCAGGCGAGCCCAGGCCTTTGCCATGCACCACGCGCACGCAACGCCAGCCCATGCGCGTGGCGTCGCGCACAAAGGCCGCCAGGCTTTCCCGCGCCTCGTCACTGCGTTGACCATGCAGGTCAATCTGACCTTGAATGCTCCAGTCACCCCGACGCAAACGACGGGTGACATCGGTGCCAATGCCTGGGCGGCGAAAACTCAGTTGGTCATCCACATCCAGCAGCGTGGAGATGTCAAACTCATCGCTCAGGCTTTCCTTCAGTGCGGCTTCGTCATCCAGCCGTTGTTGAAAAGCCTGTGGCTTGGCCGGCGCGCCTTGCAATCGCACGCGGGGCGCGTGGTCCAGGGTTTGAACCTTGCCAATGGCCCGGGTGAACAACTCCTGCTCGGCGCGGGCCTGCTGCTGGGCTTTCAGGGCTTGTTCGCGCAGGGCCTGCGCCTGGGCCTCACGCTCGCGCAGGGTGTCGCGAAGTGCACCCAGGTCCTGCAAGGATCGCGATTTCACAGCACCCCTCGCTCGGCCAGGGAGCAGGCTTGGCCAGGTGCCACGATGATGTGGTCCAGCACGCGCACATCCACCAGTTGCAAGGCGCTTTGCAGGCTGAGGGTCAGGCGCTCATCCGCACGCGAGGGCTCCACCGATCCACTCGGGTGATTGTGGGCCAGCACCACGGCGGCCGCCCCCAATTCCAGGGACAGCTTGACCACCTCACGGGGGTACACACTGGCTTGTGACAACGTGCCTTGAAACATTTCCTGGAAATGTAGCAGCCGGTGCTGGGCGTCCAGGAACATCACCGCAAAAACCTCACGCGGATGATGGGCCAGATGCATTTGCAAAAACTGGGTGACAGCGTGTGGGGACTCAAAGGCCTGCCGATGTTTCAGTTGCTCCGCGATGGCCCGGCGGGCCAGTTCCATGATGCTCACCAACTGGCTGCGTTTGGCCACACCCCCCATGCCACGCACGCTTTGCAACTCATCCAGGCCAGTGCCCAGCAGGCCCGACAAGCCTTGAAAGCGCTCCAGCAACTGGTGGGCCAGTTCCAGCACATTGGTGCCGCGTGTGCCGGTGCGCAGCAACAGGGCCAGCAACTCGGCATCGGTCAGCGCCTTGGGGCCCAGGGCCAGGAGTTTTTCGCGGGGGCGCAATCCGCTGGGCAGTTCTTGAAGCAGCATGAGTCGGTTGAGGCAGTGAGTGGTCTGTTTAATGTGGGGGCAAGGGAATAGGTTGACCCCCTGGGCGTCAGAGTTCCTACAATGTGAACTTGTTCACATGGCTGCCTATGACTGACTCCGCCGCTTCCTCCTTGCCCGCTGTCCAACCCGGGTCATTCCTGACCCTGCATTACCGGCTGGCCGGACCGCAAGGGGACGTCATCAACACCTTTGGGGGTCAACCCGCCACGCTCACCCTGGGTGCCAGCGAGCTGTCTCCTGCCATGGAGCAACGGCTCCTGGGGTTGATCGAGGGTCAGCGCTGTACCTTTGAGCTGCCTGCTGGCGAAGCCTTTGGCCAACGCAATCCCGACATGCTGCAGTGGGTCAGCTTGCAACTCTTGCGTGAGTTCGGAGACCCGGATGAACGCTATGCGGTGGGCGATGTGGTGCAGTTTCCCGCGCCGCAGGGCAAGGGTGCCTTCGCGGGCGCGGTCCAGCAGTCCCGTGAGGACGCCGTGTTGTTTGACTTCAATCACCCCCTGGCTGGGCAACCCGTCACTTTTGAAGTGCACCTGATCGGAGTGCTGTGATGACCAGCGCGACTGTGCAGGAAGTGGTGCTGGCCGAGCCGCGCGGCTTTTGTGCCGGCGTGGACCGCGCCATCGACATCGTGGAACACGCCCTGCAAAAATTCGGTGCGCCCATTTATGTACGGCATGAAATCGTGCACAACACCCATGTGGTGAAAGACTTGCGTGAGCGCGGCGCCATCTTCATTGAGGCGTTGTCAGAAGTGCCGGCGGGTGCCACCCTGGTGTTTAGTGCCCACGGCGTGCCCAAGGCCGTGGAGCAAGAGGCCAAGGCGCGCGGTTTTCGTGTCTTTGACGCCACTTGCCCGCTGGTGACCAAGGTGCATGTGGAGGTGGCCAAGCTGCACCGTGAGGGTTACGACTTCATCATGGTGGGGCACAAGGGGCACCCCGAAGTGGAAGGCACCATGGGCCAGCTGGAGAAGGGCATTTACCTGGTGGAAGATGTGCAAGACGTGGCCAATCTGCGTTTGCCCCAAACCGACAAACTGGCTGTGGTCACTCAAACCACCCTGAGTGTGGATGACGCGGCCGACATTCTGACGGCCATCCGAACGCGCTTTCCCCAGGTGCGCGCGCCCAAGCAGCAAGACATTTGCTACGCTACGCAGAACCGCCAGGACGCAGTGAAACTGCTCAGTGCCCAAGTGGACGTGGTGGTGGTGGGCAGTCCCACCAGCTCCAACAGCAACCGCTTGCGGGACGTGGCCGCCAAATTTGGCACACCAGCCTACATGGTGGATCACGCCGGTGAATTGCAGCCCCAATGGTTTGAGGGCAAGTCCCGCGTGGGCCTCACGGCGGGGGCATCCGCCCCGGACGTGCTGGTGCAAGAGGTGATTGCCCAGTTG
>VEQI01000404.1 GCA_018883305.1 Limnohabitans sp.
ACCTTGACGCATGACGAGCAAAGCGCCTTGCTGGCCCATTGCCGCCGCACCGGCACCTGGATCCTGGCCGACGAGGTGTACGAAAACCTCTACTACGGCACCACGGATAACGGGTGTGCTCCCAGCTTCCTGGATTTGGCGCAACCCGACGACCGACTGGTGGTGGCCCACAGCTTTTCCAAAAGCTTCCTGATGACTGGCTGGCGCCTGGGCTGGTTGGTGATGCCGCCCGATATGACCGACCCGATGGGCAAGCTGATCGAATACAACACCTCCTGCGCGCCGGTGTTCACCCAGCGGGCCGGGGTGGTGGCGCTGGAGCGGGCGGGGGAGATCACGCCCCGGGTAGTGGCGCACCTTAAAGCCTGCCGTGACACCCTGGTGCCGTTGTTGCAGGCCATTCCCGGCGTGCAGGTGGCCCCGGCCAGGGGCGGCATGTACGCCTTCTTCCGCTTGGAAGGCCACCCAGATAGCGTGCAGACCGCCAAACGCCTGGTCGCTGAAGCCGGCTTGGGCCTGGCTCCCGGAGAAGCCTTTGCGCCCGAAGCCGCGGGCTGGCTGCGCTGGTGCTTTGCGTCCAAAGACCTGAGCCGGCTGGGGCAGGGGGTGGAGCGGCTGAAGGGGTGGCTGGGAAAAAATTCATTGGAATCTGACCCCAATTAATTCCCGCGTGCCGGTCATGTGGGCGTACCACGAATGACAGTGGTCTCCCGGGGCGCTATAATCCCAGGGTTTTGCATGGTGCAAAGCGCACGTCAGCAGCCCTTCCAGTCGCTGGCGCAAGTCAACAAACGCTGTCCGCTAGGGTGGCGCAACAAGGAAAAATCATGATCGCTGCTTCTAAAAAAGCCGAAGTTGTCAAAGACAACGCCCGTGCTGCCAACGACACTGGTAGCCCCGAAGTGCAGGTTGCCCTGCTGACCGCCCGTATCAACGAGCTGACCCCCCACTTCAAGACCCACATGAAGGATCACCACGGCCGCCGCGGTCTGCTGCGCATGGTGAGCCGCCGCCGCAAGCTGCTGGACTACCTCAAGTCCAAGGATGCGGACCGTTACACCGCGCTGATCGCCAAACTCGGCCTGCGCAAGTAAACCAACGACAGATCAAGAGCGCCTGGGTTATCACCTCGATAGCCAGGCGCTTTTGTCCATCAAGAATCTGGTCTGCACGTCGTGTGTGGACCTGGTCGGAGAAAGCCCAGCACAGAGCGAAGCTGTGTCATTCCACCAGAGGTCGTGAACGTCTCTGACGTCTCTCGTGGAATGGCATCGTGTTCTGTCCCAGCCAACTCCGGGCTTCGGTGAAGTGGCCTGCACTTCCCTAATTCCAACAGGAGCACACATGTCTCTCTTCAATAAAGTTACCAAGACCTTCCAGTGGGGCCAGCACACGGTCACCATGGAAACCGGCGAAATTGCTCGCCAAGCCACCGGCGCCGTGCTGGTCAACATCGACGACACCGTCGTGCTGGCCACCGTGGTCGCGTCCAAGTCGGCCAAGCCCGGCCAGGACTTCTTCCCCCTCACGGTGGACTACATCGAGAAGACGTATGCCGCTGGCAAGATCCCGGGCAGCTTCTTCAAGCGTGAAGCCAAGCCCAGCGAACTCGAAACCCTGACCAGCCGCCTGATCGACCGCCCGATCCGTCCGCTGTTCCCCGAAGGCTTCTTCAACGAAGTGCACGTGGTCATCCACACCGTGTCGCTCAACCCCGAGGTCGATGCCGACATCGCCGCCATGATCGCCACCAGCGCTGCGCTTGGCGTGTCGGGCATTCCGTTCAACGGCCCCATCGGTGCCGCTCGCGTGGGCTATATCAACGGCGAGTACGTGCTCAACCCCGGCCAGACCCAGCGCAAAGACAGCCAGATGGATCTGGTGGTCGCTGGCACCGAAGCCGCTGTGCTGATGGTGGAATCCGAAGCCCTGCAACTGCCTGAAGATGTGATGCTGGGCGCCGTGGTGTTTGGCCATGAGCAAGGCAAGATCGCCATCAACGCCATCCACGAACTGGTGCGTGACGCCGGCAAGCCGGTGTGGGACTGGACCCCGCCCGCCAAGGACGAGGCCCTGATCGCGCAAGTCAACGCGCTGGCCGAAGGCCCGCTGCGCGCTGCTTATCAAATCCGCAATAAGCAAAGCCGCACGCAAGCTTGCCGCGAAGCCTACGCCGCCGTGATGGCAGGTCTCAAGGCCCAAGGCGTCGAGTTCGATGGCGTCAAGGTCGAAGGCATGCTGTTCGACATCGAAGCACGCATCGTGCGCAGTCAGATCCTGTCGGGCGAGCCGCGCATCGACGGTCGCGACACCCGCACCGTGCGTCCCATCGAAATCCGCAACAGCGTGCTGCCCCGTACCCACGGTTCGGCCCTGTTCACCCGTGGTGAAACGCAGGCGCTGGTGGTGGCCACCCTGGGCACTGACCGCGACGCGCAGCGCATCGACGCCCTGTCGGGCGACTATGAAGACCGCTTCATGCTGCACTACAACATGCCCCCCTTCGCCACCGGCGAAACCGGTCGCGTGGGCAGCCCCAAGCGCCGCGAAATCGGCCACGGCCGCTTGGCCAAGCGCGCGCTGATCGCCGCGCTGCCGAGCAAGGAAGACTTCCCTTACACCATGCGCGTGGTCTCGGAAATCACCGAGTCCAACGGCTCTTCGTCGATGGCTTCGGTCTGCGGCGGCTGCCTGGCGCTGATGGATGCCGGCGTGCCGATGAAGGCCCACGTGGCCGGCATCGCCATGGGCC
>VEQI01000405.1 GCA_018883305.1 Limnohabitans sp.
CCATTGCCCATGTTGAAAGTGGACGAACCCACGTTGACCATGAACTTTTGCGTCAACACCTCGCCGCTGGCAGGCCGCGAAGGCAAGTTCGTGACCAGCCGTCAAATCTGGGACCGTCTGCAAAAAGAATTGCAGTCCAACGTGGCCCTGCGTGTGCGCGAAACCGATGAAGACGGCATTTTTGAAGTGTCGGGCCGCGGTGAATTGCACCTCACCATTCTGCTGGAGAACATGCGCCGCGAAGGCTATGAACTCGCCGTGTCCAAGCCGCGCGTGGTGTTCAAGGACATCAACGGCGAGCGTTGCGAGCCCATCGAGCTCGTCACCTGCGACATTGAAGAAAGTCACCAGGGTGGCGTGATGCAGGCCTTGGGCGAGCGCAAGGGCGAACTGGTGAACATGGAGCCGGATGGTCGTGGCCGAGTTCGTCTGGAATACCGCATTCCCGCTCGTGGCCTGATTGGTTTTTCCAACGAATTTCTCAACCTCACGCGTGGCTCGGGTTTGATTGCCAACATTTTTGACAGCTATGAGCCGCACCGCGGCGAGATCGGTGGACGCAAGAACGGTGTGCTGATCTCCATGGATGATGGCGAGATCTTCACCTATGCCCTGGGCAAGCTGGATGATCGCGGTCGCATGTTCGTGAAGGCGGGCGATCCGGTGTATGAGGGCATGATTGTGGGCATCCACAGCCGTGACAACGATCTGGTGGTCAACGCCACGCGCACCAAGCAGCTGACCAACTTCCGCGTGAGCGGCAAGGAAGACGCCATCAAGATCACGCCGCCCATTGAGTTGACCCTGGAATACGGGGTGGAATTCATCGAGGACGACGAGTTGGTGGAAATCACGCCCAAGAGCGTTCGCCTGCGCAAGCGTTACCTCAAGGAACACGACCGCAAGCGCGCCAGCCGCGATGGCTGATCCAGCACGCTGGCCAACGGCTGACAAACATCCCACACCATGCGTCTGACACACACCCAGGCCGTTTTGTTGATGGTGGCCAACACGGCGATGTGGTCCATCGCTGGCGTGGTGACACGTCAGCTGGATTCAGCGCAGGGTTTTGAGGTGACGTTCTGGCGCAGTGTTTTCACCACCCTGTCATTGCTGTTGCTGTTGCCCTTGATGCAGGGACGTCAAGTGTTTGCTCAGATGTTCAGGGCAGGGCGCCTGCTGTGGCTATCCGGGCTGTGCTGGTCGGTGATGTTCACGGCCTTCATGATGGCCTTGACACTCACCACCGTGGCCAACGTGCTCATCACCTTGTCGATTGGTCCTTTGTTCACCGCGCTGGTGGCGCGCTGGACGCTGAAGCATCCCATTGCTCTTCGGACCTGGTCCGCCATTGCCGTTGCGGGTGCTGGCATTGCCTGGATGTTTGCCGACCAACTGGGGGGTGATGGGCTGATGGGCTCGCTGGTGGCGCTGGCTGTGCCTGTTGCGGCTGCTTCGCACTGGACCATCGTGCAACATGCCAGTCAGCGTGGCTTGCAAATTGATTTGGTGCCCGCCGTGCTGGTGGGGGCATTTCTGTCTGCCCTGTACACCTTCCCGTTGGCGTGGCCACTGTCCGCCTCCGTCCATGACTTGCAACTGCTGGCCCTGCTGGGCTTGGTTCAGTTGGCCATCCCTTGCGTGCTGGCGGTGATTTGCGCGCGCGTGCTGCAAGCTGCCGAAGTGTCTTTGCTGGCTTTGCTGGAAGTGATCTTCGGCATTGCCTTGGCCTGGTGGGGAGCTGGTGAGGAACCCCAGCCACGTGTCTTGCAAGGGGGTGTCCTGGTATTGCTGGCGCTGGCCACCAACGAGTGGCTGGGCTGGCGACAACGTCAACACATTCAACCAACGAGAGCTTGATGAGCGATATCCTGTCCGACATTCAACACGGTGTAGGCCTGATCACCTTGAACCGTCCCCGTGCCCTCAATGCACTGTCACTGGGCATGATCCGTGAACTGACCCAATTGCTGCTGCAATGGCGCCATGATGACGCCGTTCAGGCAGTGGCCATTCGCGGCTCCAACAAGGAAGGCGTGTTCGGCGGATTTTGCGCGGGTGGAGACATCCGCTTTTTCCATCAGGCGGCCTTGGCTGGGGACCCATCCCTGGAAGATTTCTTCACGGAAGAATACGCCCTCAATCACCTGATCCATCATTACCCCAAGCCCTACCTGGCCTTCATGGATGGCATTGTCATGGGTGGGGGCATGGGCATTTCCCAGGGCGCCAGTTTGCGCATTGTGACCGAGCGGACCAAGATGGCCATGCCGGAAACCAACATTGGTTTGTTCCCGGATGTGGGGGGTGGCTATTTTCTGAGCCGTTGTCCGGGGCATGTGGGTGAATTCCTGGCCCTGACCGGGCACGTGATCACCGGGGCCGAGGCCGTGCATGTCGGCCTGGCCGATGTGTTGATGCCCGCCGACCAGTTGATGACCGCCTGGCAGGCCTTGACGGACCCCAGCGCCGGGGATGTTGCTGCGCGCATCGCCCATCTTCGGCAAGTGACGCAGGCTGCCACTCATCAAGCGCAGTCCACCACGGCCGCCTGGCGTCATGCCACGCTGGATGCGGTGTTTGGTCAAGCCTCCATCCCTGCCATCGTGGCGTCCTTGTCAGCGGCTCAGGACGAGTGGTCACAGCACACACTGGCCCACCTGCGACAGCGCTCACCCCTGATGCTTCACGTGGTGCTGGAGCAGTTGCGCCGTGGTCGTGACATGAGCCTGGCGCAAGACC
>VEQI01000406.1 GCA_018883305.1 Limnohabitans sp.
GCCCCAGACAGCGCCCAGCTTGGCGCCCACCAGATGCGCCGTGAGGTCGGTGCCCGCGTCAGAGGTCACGCGCATGGTGCGTGTCTTGGCCAGGCGGCGCACGCCTTGCTTGATGGCGGCGCTGAGGTCGACATCTCGTGTGAGGCGTTCCAGGATGTCTGGATGCTCATTGCTGATCATCATGACGCGCGCGCCCGATCCCAGGATTTGCGCCAACTCGGGGGCGTGCAACAAGCCTTCCACGGTGAGGTCCACCACCAGGCCTGGCCCCGACAGCGCACTCATCACCGGTGCCATGTGCTGAATGACATGTGAGGCGCCGGTGGAGCGCACCGGTACAGGCGTTTGAATACGCAGGGTGGGCACGACGATGTGCACAGGGACCGCGCCCATGCGAGCCAGGGCCAACTCGGCCAGTTTGACATTGATGGTGCGGCTGTCCGTTTCGGACAACAGTCGCACCACTTCACCAGGCGTGACGGCGCAACGTTGAAAGATACGTTCAAAAGTGTCTATCCAGCGTTCTTGGAGATGCATGAGAGGCTTTGCGTGAAGCGATGGTGGTTGGTGCGAATGAGGGGAATTATCAGAGACGCGCAAGAGACGTCAACTTTGATGTGGGGCAGGGCGTGGTGTGAATATGCAAGTAAACTGCAAGTAAACTGTAATGTGCGAAATCACACAATATAAACATAAAGAATTTATAAATAACAATTAATAGTATGAAAATGTTCAAGAATCATTGTCTCTTTTGAGACCTCTTGAGAGACGGAGGTCGTGCATCATGCGCAGGCTTCAAGTGGTTTGGACTTCAAATATTTAGCTGATATTCTTCATCACCATGGTTAGCATCACATCCAACGACTACTTGCGTTTTCTCCATCAGGTGCAGCGTGCCAGGGTGAAGGGCCGCTTGTCGGACCTTGAGCCCATGTGCGTGCGCCTGCTTGACGAAATTGCCATCGCGGATGCTGACCAAGCGCCATTGACCGTGACCGGCCTGATGGGACAGGCCCACATTGCCTCGCCCGCCACCTTGCATCGCAAGATGCAACTGCTTCAAGCGGAGGGGCTGATCGAATTGGTGGTTGATCCAGACAACAAGCGTTCCAAATTTGTGGTCATCTCGAAAAAGGGCAAGCGCTACTACGCGCTGATGTCTACCATGATGACCGAGATTGCACAGACCGCCTGACCAGCCCCGGACGCTGTGTTCGGGCGTGACACCCGTACGACAGGTCCCCATCGTCCATGCGCACGGGTTGGAGTAGGATGCCTCGCACAACAAATCTACAGGAGACTCGCATGCGTATTTCTCGTCTCACGGGTGCACTGGCAGCCGTGGCTCTGAGCCTGGGCTGTGCCTGGGCGCAAGACATCAAAATCGGTGCTGACCTGCCCATGAGCGGACCCAACGCGGAATACGGCGAGCTCTTCTCCAGTGCGGCAGCCATTGCGGTGGAACACGCCAACGCAGACAAAATGCTTTCACGCAAACTGGTGATGGTCATTGAGGACAGCCAGGCCACGCCGCAACAAGGCGTGGTGGCCATGAACAAGCTGGTCAACGTGGAGAAGGTGCCCTATGTGCTGTCGGCCTTCACCGGCGTCTCCAAAGCCATTGCCCCGGTGGGTGACAAGGCCAAGGTGGTGTCCATCAACGGTGGTGGCATCAGCCCCGACCTGGCTGAGCTGGGTGACTACTTCTGGAACGTGATCCCCCTGGTGAATTTCGAAATTCAGGCCTTCACGCCCTACATCGTCAAGGAGCGTGGCTGGAAGAAAGTGGCCCTGATCTATGTGGATGATCCGGCCGGCGAAGCCATCAAAAAAGAGCTGGAAATTCATCTGCCCAAGCAAGGTGGCACCCTGGTGACGGCCCTGCAAGTGCCGCGTGCCTCGCAACAATTCTCCGGTGTGGCCGCCAAGGTCCGTGAGTCCCAGCCCGACCTGGTGTTCATCGCCTCCTTCGGTGCTCAGCAAGCCCAGATCGTGAAGCAACTGCGCGACAACGGCGTCAAGCAGCAACTGGCCAGCTACTCGGCCTTCTCGGTGCCGGGCGTGATGCAACTGCCCGAGGCCAAGGGCGCGCTGTTCCCCACCCAGGCCATCAACTGGAATGCCGAAGGCGTGTCCAAGCGCCTGGCCGCCGACTGGCGTGCCAAGAAAGGCAAGGAACCCAATGCTTATGTGGCCAACTACTACAACGCCGTCATGGTGTTCGTGAAATTGGCGCAGGCGCTGGAAAAAGCCGGGCAACCCATCACCGGCGAGAACCTGCTCAAGATGCGCAAGCAGATGGGTACGTTCGATGTGGCGGGCGGCCGCATGGAGTTTCTGCCCAACGGCACCGTGGCCATGCCGCTGCAACTCAACGAGATTGACAACGGCAGCTCCAAACTGGTCAAGGCACAGCTTCAACCCTGATCGCGGCCGGCCCTGAACTCGGGCCGTTGCACGAGACATGCTGCTTGTTCAATTGCTGATCAATGGCCTTCAGTTGGGGGCCATCTACGCGCTGACCGCGGTGGGCTTTGCGCTCATCTTCGGTTCCACCAAAGTCTTTCACGTGGCCCATGGCGCGTCCTTCACCCTGGCCGGTTATCTGGTGTGGTGGGGCATGAACACCTTGCAGTGGCACTGGCTGGCCGCCATTGGTCTGGCCGTGGTGGTGGTGGTGCTGTTTGGTCTTTTCATGGAGCGCTGTGTCTATCGGCC
>VEQI01000407.1 GCA_018883305.1 Limnohabitans sp.
CCGTGAAGCCGGTCTGAAAGGGAATGGTGTCACCGTGCAGCTTGTCACAGGCGCCGGCATAAAACTCCAGGTAGCGCGCCAGGAAAATGGCATCGGTGCGGGCGGTCTTGATGGACTTGCCGGTGTCTTGCGCCTCCAACAGGGCAAACTCTTCAACGCGCGCCTGCACAGCGCTGGCCAGGCTGTACAGCAACCGTCCGCGCTCTGATGCCGACAACACGCCCCAGGGACCATCAAAGGTGTCCCCCACCGCCTGACGCGCAGCCGCCACGGCGGCATCGATATCGGCCGCCGTGCCGCGCGCGATGTCACCCACCACGTCGCCGTTGCTGGGGTCGATGATGGGCAGGTAGTCGCCCGTGCTGGGCTCGCACCAGGCGTTGCCGATGAAATGTTGTTTGCGCATGTGCACCTCTTGACGAATAGCCAGTGAATTCTGACATTTCGCCAAGCGGGACGTCGCCGGTGGTCCGGCGCAGGAGTCAGGTCGGAGACTGAACCGGTGACCTTACAGCGCGCGCAACACCGCCTCACCCATTTCCTGCGTACCCACACGGCGCATGCCCGGCTGCGCAATGTCTGCCGTGCGCAACCCCTGCGCCAGCACCTTGCGCACCGCCACTTCCACCTGATCGGCTTTCTCTTGAAGGCCAAAGGAGTAGCGCAGCATCATGGCCATGGACAGGATGGACGCCAGGGGGTTGGCCACATCCTTGCCGGCAATGTCGGGAGCGGTGCCATGCACAGGCTCATACAGTCCCTTCTTGCCATACGACATGGAGGCAGAAGGCAGCATGCCGATCGAGCCTGTCAGCATGGCCGCCGCATCCGACAGAATGTCGCCAAAGATGTTGCCCGTGACAATGACATCGAACTGGCGCGGATCACGCATGAGCTGCATGGCGGCTGCGTCCACAAACAGGTGCGTCAATTCCACGTCGGGATACTCGCGCGAGACCTCGGTCATGACCTCACGCCACAACTGCATGGTGTCCAGCACATTGGCCTTGTCCACGGAACAAACCTTGTGTCGGCGTAAACGCGCGGTCTGAAAAGCCACATGCCCGATGCGACGGATTTCAGACTCGTTGTAACGCATGGTGTTGATGCCCTCTCGCTCCCCCTTGGCGTTGCGATGCACGCCACGCGGCTCTCCGAAATAAATATCACCGGTCAACTCGCGCAGGATCATCAGGTCCAACCCCTGCACCACCTCGGGCTTGAGGGTGGACGCACCGATGAGGTCCTGGAACATCACGGCAGGCCGGAAATTGGCGAACAGGTCCAACTGTTTTCTCAAGCGCAGCAGGCTGGCGCCCGGGCGCATCATGTATTCAATGGCTTCATCGCCCGGCACGCCCGCAGAGCCAAACAAAATGGCGTCTGCCTTGTCGGCGATCTCGCGGGTTTGCACGGGCAAGGGGTCGCCCGCCGCA
Organism: Limnohabitans sp.; assembly: GCA_018883305.1. Taxonomy (GTDB): domain Bacteria; phylum Pseudomonadota; class Gammaproteobacteria; order Burkholderiales; family Burkholderiaceae_C; genus Limnohabitans. Next base: position 1,437 of record VEQI01000407.1, read on the forward strand.
TCCACCCCTGCCTGCCCCACGGGTGCCTCCACCAATTCCATGGCCGCATGCGCGCCCATGACCGCTCGCAGCACGCGCACAGCTTGTTCAGTAACCTCTTTGCCAATGCCATCACCGGGCATCACTGCGATTTTCATGACGCAATCCTTTGTTCGTAAGCTTCAATGTCATTCAACAGAGTCAGGGTGTCATCGATCTGATCCAGCCCCTTGAGCAGGCAGTGTTTCGAAAACGGGTCGATCTCGAACCCGATCGACAGGCCTGTGGCATGCACGGTTTGGGTGTCCAGATCCACCTTGATCAAGGCTCGAGGATTTTCGGCCAGTTGTTGAAACAAGATCTCCACATGTGTGGGGGACAACCGGACGGGCAGCACACCGTTCTTCAGGCAGTTGCCATAAAAGATGTCCCCGAAACTGGGCGCGATCACCACCTGGAAACCCGCATCGGCCAGGGCCCACACGGCGTGTTCACGTGAGGAGCCACAGCCGAAGTTAGGGCCCGCCACCACGATGCGCGCCAGCGCGTACTGGGGATGATTAAACACAAAGTCATCTCGCATCCGCCCCTGATCGTCGCGTCGAATGGCGTGGAACAGGTACTGCCCAAAATTGTCCGACCGCGGCTTTTGCAGAAACGGCATCGGCAGTATTTGATCGGTATCGACGTTGGCACGCGGCAGAGGCACGGCCACCGAGCGCACGGTTTGAAACGCCTTCATCTCAATGCCCTCCCTTCACGGCGCGCACATCGACCAGACAACCTTGCAAGGCGGCCGCGGCCGCCATCGCCGGGCTCACCAGGTGGGTGCGCGACCCCGGGCCCTGCCGCCCCACGAAATTGCGGTTGGAGGTGGACGCGCTGCGCTGCCCGGGCTGCATGATGTCGCCATTGGTGCCCAAGCACATGGAGCAGCCCGGATCGCGCCACTGGAATCCAGCCGACAGAAACACCTCATGCAGGCCTTCGGCTTCTGCCTGGCGCTTGACCAGCCCGGAACCAGGCACTACCCAGGCTTCCACCCCAGGCGCCACACGCCCCTGACTGGCCACCGCGGCGGCCAGGCGCAAATCTTCGATGCGCCCGTTGGTGCATGAGCCGATGAACACCCGTTGAATGGGCAAGCCAGCCAGCGCCTGTCCGGGCTGCAAGCCCATGTAGGCCAGCGTGCGTTCCAGCCCTTCACGGCGCTGAGCGTCCGGCTCTTGCGCCGGATCGGGCACGTGGCCACGGATGCTGCTCACCTGCTCCGGGCTGTTGCCCC
>VEQI01000068.1 GCA_018883305.1 Limnohabitans sp.
CTGTAGAGGTACAGACCATGCCCGCCTTCGTCTTGCACCTTGGCAATCAAAATGGCCTTGCGCTTGAGGGAAGGCGCACGACTGATCCAGTTGCCCTCCGGGAGCATGCCCACAATTTCAGAGTGGGCGTGCTGGCTGATCTGGCGCACCAACGTCTTGCGATAGGCCTCGGGCATCCATTCCTGCGGTTCAATGCGGCCATCGGCATCGATGCGACGGTCAAAGGCGGCCTGCAATGCCTCTTGGGCAGAAGCGGCTGGTGCCAGGCGGACCGCGCCCTGGTCTTCAGGGGAGGGCGGTAAATCGAGGGCTTGGGTGTACATGCAATCTCCTTGAGAGCACCGTTGGCGTCATGGACGTCCCACGGCTGACAGGGCGTGGCAGCGCATCGCAGGTGCGAACGATCGGCAAGTATAGCCAATTAGCCGACCGATCGGTTGGTTAATTCAGAGGGTATTCCCGCAGGTCCGCTGAACACCCTGTTGGATGGAGGGCTGGCCATGCAGCCAGGTGACAAGTGGTGGTGTGAACGGCTAGACTGGCCATGTAAACATCGTTGGCCCGTCGCTTGGCGACGGTCAGTTTGTTTTGATTGATGAGACTCATACCAACCGATGACCTGGCGCCTGTGCCAGGTACATCTGTGGAGACTGCCCATGAACGTTCTTGACTCCATCGTGACCCAAGCCGCCAGCATCATGGCGGTTCGACGCGACATCCATGCCCATCCCGAACTGTGCTTCGAGGAAAACCGGACGGCCGATCTGGTTGCCGGCAAACTCACTGAATGGGGTATTCAGGTGCATCGGGGTCTGGGGACCACGGGCGTGGTGGGGATTCTCAAAAATGGCACCAGTGATCGTGCCATTGGTCTGCGCGCAGACATGGACGCCTTGCCGATGCAAGAGTTCAACAGCTTTGAACACGCCAGCCGTCATCCCGGCAAGATGCACGCCTGTGGCCACGATGGCCATGTGGCCATGCTGCTGGCAGCCGCTCAGCATTTGGCGCAACACCGAAACTTTGACGGCACGGTCTACTTCATCTTCCAACCGGCTGAAGAGGGCGGCGGCGGCGCCCGTGAAATGATCAAGGACGGGCTGTTTGAGAAGTTCCCGGTTCAGGCCGTCTTTGGCGTGCACAACTGGCCCGGGATGTCGGTGGGGCAGTTTTGTGTCAGCCCTGGACCGGTGATGGCGTCCAGCAATGAGTTTCGAATCACCATCCGTGGCAAGGGCGGTCACGCCGCCTTGCCCCACAACGGCATTGACCCGGTACCCATCGCCTGCCAGATGGTGCAAGCCTTTCAAACCATCATCACACGTAACAAAAAGCCAGTAGAGGCAGGCGTGATTTCCGTGACCATGATCCATGCGGGTGAGGCCACCAACGTGATCCCGGACTACTGCGAGCTGCAGGGCACCGTTCGCACCTTCACTGTTGAGGTGCTGGACATGATCGAGCGGCGCATGCGTCAGATTGCCGAACACATCAGCGCGGCACATGATGCCACCTGCGAGTTCCATTTCCACCGCAACTATCCCGCCACCTTCAACCACGCTGCCGAAACCGAGTTCTTACGTGGTGTGATGGCCGAGCTGGTGGGCGCAGAGAACGTCAAGCTGCAAGAGCCCACCATGGGCGCCGAAGACTTCTCCTACATGTTGCAGGCGGTGCCGGGGGCCTATGCTTTCATTGGCAACGGCGATGGTCAGCACCGTGAGACTGGACATGCCGAGGGCCCCTGTGTGTTGCATAACCCCAGCTATGACTTCAACGACGAGTTGATTCCGCTGGGCGGCACCTTGTGGGTCAAGGTGGTGGAGAAGTGGCTGGCCAAGGCCTGAACCGGATTTAGGGGAAGTTTTCTAAACAAGCCGCGCCCGGCGGGCTACAGTTCACCGCTAAAGCCTGTGGATCAGGCAACAGAGGAGAACACCATGGCAACGCGCAAATCCTTCCCGTTTCAAATGCCCACCGACATGGGCGACAACGTCAAGGCCCAGGCCCAGGAAATCTGGCTGGCCGGGTTGGGCGCTTTTTCTAAAGCCCAGCAAGAGGGTGGCAAGATGTTTCAAACGCTGGTCGATGACGGCGTGAACATGCAACGCAACGCGCAAAAGGCGGCTGAAGCCAAAATTGCCGAGGCCACCGAGAAGATGACCTCCATGGCACAGCAATTTACCCAGCAAGCCTCGGCCTTGGGTCAAAAGGCCACTGGCCAGTGGGATCGCCTGGAATCCATTTTTGAGGAGCGCGTGGCCAAAGCGCTGACCCGCATGGGGGTGCCGCAAGCCGATGCCCTGGCGGCCCTGGAGGCACGCGTGGCGGCGCTGGAAGCGCAACTCAAGGCCAGTGCGGGCAAACCCGTGGCGAAAGCGGCGGCCAAGTCTGCCGTGACGGCCAAACGTGCACCTGCGGGGACATCCACGGCTGCCAAGCCCGCAGCGAAAAAAGTCGCCACCAAGCGCAGCGGCGCTGCCACCCGTCAGCGTTGAGCTGAACTAGGCGGCAACGCCGCTTCGGGATTGACGGACAAAGCATCCGTCAACCAGGTAAGTCGCTGACTCAGCGCTTGAAAGCCACCACTTTCTGGGTCTGTACACCCAGGCCCTCAATCCCCAGGGCCATGGTGTCACCCGCCTTGAGGAACACCGGGGCGGGCTTGCCGTCTTTCTTGATGCCCATGCCCACGCCAGGAGGCGTGCCGGTGGTGATGACGTCACCCGGCTTGAGGGTCATGAACTGGCTCACATAGCTCACCAGCTTGGCCACGCCGAAGATCATGGTTTTGGTGCTGCCGTCTTGCATGCGCTGACCATTGTGGTCCAGCCACATGTGCAGTTTTTGCGGGTTGGGCACCTCGTCGCGGGTGACCAGCCAGGGACCGATGGGGCCAAAAGTGTCACAACCCTTGCCCTTGTCCCAGCTGCCGCCACGCTCCAGCTGGTATTCACGCTCGCTCACGTCGTTGACCACGCAATAGCCCGCCACGTAGTTCAGGGCATCCTTTTGCGACACATAGCGTGCCTCGGTTCCAATCACAATGCCCAGTTCCACTTCCCAGTCGCTCTTGGTCGAGCCCTTGGGCAGCATCACGTCATCGTCTGGCCCCTGAATGCAATTGTTGGCCTTGAGGAAGACGATGGGTTCTTTGGGCAGAGGCATGCCGGCTTCGGCGGCATGGTCGGCGTAGTTCAGGCCAATGGCCACGAACTTGCTGATCGAGCTGATGGGGCAGCCCATGCGGGGTTTGCCCTTGACCAGGGGCAGCTTGTCAGTTTTGATTTTGCTCAGCTTGGCCAGCGCCTTGTCGCTCAGTTGGTCGGGGCTGATGTCCTTGATGACCTTGCTGAGGTCGCGGAGCTGACCTTGTGCGTCGATCAGGCCGGGTTTTTCCTGGCCGGGTTTGCCGTAGCGAACGAGTTTCATGGGTTGCCTTTGTGGGTCGAGTGAAAAAGTGAAACAGAGAAAGACATCGCCAGCACGTCAGTACGTGGCGCGGCCGCCAGAAAGGTCAAAGACCGCACCCGTGGTGAAGGAGCAGTCTTCGGTGCACAGCCAGGTCACCATGGCGGCGATTTCTTCCGGCATGCCAAAGCGGTTCAGGGGAATCTTGCTCAGCATGAACTGAATGTGCTCAGGTGTCATTTGATCAAAGATCGCGGTCTTCACGGCGGCCGGGGTCACGCAGTTGACTCGGACTTCCGTGTCGGCCATTTCCTTGCCCAGGGATTTGGTGAAGCCGATGACGGCCGCCTTGCTGGTGCTGTACGCGCTGGCGTTGGGGTTGCCTTCCTTGCCGGCCACCGAAGCGATGTTCACGATGCGGCCATAGTTGCGTTCGCGCATGTGCGGCGCGAGCTCGCGGCAGCACAGGAACACACCGTTGATGTTGACGTTCATGACTTGCTGCCAGGCATCGACCGGGTAGTCCCACACCTTGGTGTTGGGGCCCGTGATGCCTGCGCAGCACACCAATGCGTCCACCGGGGCGATGGCCAAGGTCTGACGAGTGGCTTGTGCCACGGCCTCGGCCTGCGCCACATCCACGGGCACGCAAGCCACCACCGCACCGGGAAACTCTGCTTTCAATTTTTCCGCGGCCGTGCCCATGCCGCCAATATCTCGGTCCCACAAGGTCACGCGTGCGCCAGAGGCAATCATGCGCTGGGCAATGGCATAGCCCAGGCCAGTGGCACCGCCGGTGATGACGCCGTGGCGTCCTTTCATGTCGAGTTGGTTCATCAAGGTTCTTTCAGATGGTCATGCCGCCGTCCACCATGAAGGCGTTGCCGGTGGCGAATTGTGACTCGTCCGAGGCCAGGTAGACGATGATGGGTGCAATTTCATGGGCCTGAGCCAGTCGGCCCATGGGCTGACGGGCGATGAAGTTTTTACGGGCTTCCACCGGATCCGAGTAACTGTTGATCCGGTCGCCCAGCGAGGGCGTGTCCACGGTGCCGGGACAGATGCAGTTGCAGCGAATGCCCTTGGCCACGTAGTCGGCCGCCACGCTCTTGGTGAGGCCGATGACGGCCGCCTTGCTGCTGCCGTAGATGAAACGATTGGGCAGGCCGCGGACACTGGAACATACGCTGGCCATGTTGATGATGCTGCCACCGCCTTGGGCCAGCATGCGCGGTATGACCTGTTGAATCATCCAAAACTGCGAACGCGCATTGAGGTTGAAGGCGAAGTTCCAGTCGTCGTCGGTGGCTTCAAGAATGGTGCCGTTGTGGACATAGCCGGCGCAGTTGAAGACCGCGTCGATGCGCGCCATGGCCGCCACCTGGCGAGCAATGGCGGCCTTGTCGAGTACGTCGAGCACGGCGGTGCTGACATTGGGCACACCCTGGTAGGACGCCAGCAATTGCGGTTGAACGTCGGTGGCAACCACCTGGGCGCCTTCAGCCGCCATGGCCAGTGCGGCGGCCTGGCCGATGCCTTGGCCGGCCGCGGTGACGAGAACGGTTTTACCTTGAAGTCTCATGGGGTGGTGTGTGAAAGGGTTGAGTGAGAAGGGCTGGCGCATCGGACGGATCTAGGGGTTTGTTCGGATCGAACATGCCTTGACCCTGCAGGCGTGCGCATGGGAAGATTGTGCAACTGGTCTGACCACTTGTCCAATTCGCGTTATCCCTGATTTTCTTCCATGCCCCTGCAAACTGTCGAACCCCAGCGCCTGTATCGGCAGATTGCCGAGCAGTTGCGTACGCTGGTGGCGGCGGGTGAGTTCAAGGTGGGGCAGCGACTGCCGGCTGAACGTGACCTGGCTGTGCAACTGGGGGTGAGCCGTCCCTCCGTGCGCGAGGCGCTGATCGCGCTGGAGGTTGAGGGCGTGATCGAGGTGCGCACAGGCTCGGGCATTTATGTGCGCGCGCCTGCGGCAACCGCCGCCAAAGGTCGTGCGGGTCATGTGAACGATTTGGCGCAGGCCGATGATGCAACGCCTCTGGATTGGGGGCCTCTGGAAGTGATGCATGCCCGAGGTTTGATCGAGCCCGACATGGCAGCCTTGGCCGCCGAACGTGCATCCCGTAGCGACTTGAATGCCATTGCCGCAGGTTTGCGTCAAATGCAGCAGCAGGCACGTCGTGGCGAGGTGCCCAGGGAAGGCGACGAGGCCTTTCATCTGGCCATTGCCCAAGCCAGTGGCAATGGCGTGTTGCTGGACACCTTGCAGCGCTACTGGCGATCCCGTCACGGGCCCTTGTTTGAAAGACTGGGCGACTACTTCGAGGGGCCTGACTCGTGGCAAGTGGCCATCATTGAGCACGAAGCCGTCCTCCACGCCATCCAGGCGCGGAATCCACGCGAGGCTCGCAAAGCCATGCAGCGGCACGTGCGGCAGGCCCTGCGGCGTTACAGCGCCAACTGGCGTTGAGTCCACCATTTCTCACCATATCAACCACCTCGATCTTCACTCACTACTCAGGAGACTCACATGACCAAACGACTCAGCCTCAAACTGCTGGCCAGTGCCAGTGCGCTGGCCATCACCGCCATGGGCTTGCTTGGCAGTGCAACGGTGCACGCGCAACAAAAGCTCAAATGGGCGCACGTGTACGAGACATCCGAGCCTTATCACAAGTGGTCGGTCTGGGCCGCTGAGGAAATCAAAAAGCGCAGCAACGGCAAGTTCGACATCCAGGTTTTCCCGGCCTCGACCCTGGGCAAAGAAACCGATATCAACCAGGGCCTCACTCTGGGGACGGTGGACATGATCATCAGCGGCACCTCCTTTGCCGCGCGAACCTATCCGCGACTGGGCATCGCCTATTACCCGTTCATCTTCCGCGATGGCGACCACCTCATCGCCTACTCCAAGAGCGCCGTGTTTCAGGACATGGTCAATGAATTCCGCGCCAAGACGGGCATCCAGATCACGGCTTACACCTACTATGGCGCTCGCCACACCTCGGCACAAAAAACCTTTACCAACTGCGAAGGCGTCAAGGGTCTGAAGATTCGTGTGCCCGACGTGCCCGCCTACACCGCCACCTGGCAGGCCTGCAATGCCAACCCCACCCCGATCGCGTTTGCCGAGGTGTATCTGGCGTTGCAGAACGGCACGGTCGATGCACAGGAAAACCCGTTGACCACGATTGAGGCGAAGAAGTTCTACGAAGTCCAGAAAGCCATCATGCTGACGGGTCACATCGTGGATGGGCTGACCACTCAGGTGGCCCCTCATCTGTGGAACCGGCTGAGCGAAGCCGAGCGCAAGCTGTTCCTGGATGTGACGCGTGAAGCGGCTGACAAGTCCACTGCCGACATCAAGAAGCGTGAGGCTGAACTGGTAGCGGAGTTCAAGAAAAAAGGACTTCAAGTGGTCGAGGTCGATCGCAAGAGCTTCCAGGACACCGTGCTGAAGAACAAGCCGCTGGAGTCACTGGGTTTCACCCGGGCGGATTTCGACAAGATTCAGGCTGCCAAGTAACTCACCACGGTTGACTGCACATGAACAACACACGCCACGATACTTCTGTCATCGACCAGATGCCCACCGTCATGGGGGCGGATGGTCAATTCCATGCCGTGGACGATGAGGTCGACCTCTCCGACACCACGCCTGAGGCCTGGGTGGCGTTGCTGTTCTTCTGGGCTTTGGGGTTGACGGTGTTTTATCAATTTTTCACCCGATACGCGCTGAACAACTCCGCTGCCTGGACCGAGGAAATTGCGCGCTATTTGCTGATTGCCACGGTCTTCACCGGGGCAGCCATCGGTGTGGGCAAGAACAACCATATCCAGGTGGATTTTTTCTACCGCTACATGCCGGCTGTGTTGGGGCGGTTCATGGCCACCCTGGTGGATGTGGTTCGCATTGCCTTCTTTGGCGCAGCCACAGTGCTCACTTGGCAAATGATGGAGCGGCTTGGCAGTTACAAGATGACTATCATCGATTTGCCCATGAACCTGGTGTATGGCGTTTGCATGGCCGGCTTTGCCGCCATGTGTCTGCGTGCCACTTGGGTGGCGGTGCACCATTGGCGCCGAGGGTTCAGCGTGCTGGAGCGCCCGGAATCCACCATGCAAGATCGCGACTGAGCGTCTGTCTTCAATTTCCATCGACTTTTTTGCTGACGCGGTAGATCACATGCTCAAGATTCTGTTTCTGTTTTTGATGAGTGGCGGCATTCCCGTGGCCATTGCCATGGCGGGCTCCGCGCTGCTGTATTTGTTGCTGGTACCGGGCTCACCGCCATTTGTGGTGATTCACCGCATGGTGTCCGGCATTGACAGCTTTCCCTTGTTGGCCGTGCCCTTTTTCATTCTGGCCGGCAACCTGATGAACAACGCCGGCATCACCAACCGCATTTACAACTATGCGTTGTCGTTGGTGGGCTGGCTCAAAGGTGGCCTGGGCCATGTGAACGTGGTGGGTTCGGTGGTGTTTGCCGGCATGAGTGGCACGGCGATTGCCGATGCCGCGGGTTTGGGCACCATCGAGATCAAGGCGATGAAGGACCACGGGTACGACACGGAATTTGCAGTGGGTGTGACAGCTGCCTCCGCGACGCTGGGTCCCATCATTCCCCCGAGTCTGCCGTTCGTGATTTACGGCATGATGGCCAACGTGTCGGTCGGTGCGCTTTTCCTGGCGGGCATTTTGCCGGGCGCTTTGATGGCCTTGCTGATGATGATCACGGTGGCCTACTTTGCCCATAAAAATAACTGGGGCTCGGATTACAAATTTTCCTGGCCGCTCATCATCAAGGCACTGGGCGAAACCGCCATGGTGGTGGGATGGCCGTTGGCGGTTTGGTGGCTGGTAGAGAAGATGGGGCTGCCACCCCAGTCCACCGTGTTCGGGGCCCTGGTGGTGCTGTTCATGGCGGACAAGGTGTTTCAGTTCCAGGCCGTGTTGCCCATCATGACACCGGTGTTGCTGATTGGTGGCATGACCACCGGCGTGTTCACCCCCACGGAAGGCGCCATCGCCGCATGCGTGTGGGCGCTCATCTTGGGGTTCCTGTGGTACCGCACGCTCACGGTCAAGATGTTCATCAAGGTGTGTTTGGACACCGTGGAGACCACGGCCACCGTGTTGTTCATCGTGGCGGCCGCCAGCATCTTTGGCTGGATGCTCACCGCCACGGGCGTCACCACGGCTATCAGTGCCTGGGTGCTGGAGTTCACCCGTGAGCCTTGGGTGTTCTTGTTGCTGGCCAACTTGCTGATGCTCTTTGTGGGTTGCTTCCTGGAGCCCACAGCAGCCATCACTATCCTGGTGCCTGTTCTGGTGCCCATTTGTCAGCAGTTGGGGATTGACCTGGTGCATTTTGGCCTGGTGATGGTGCTCAACCTCATGATTGGTTTATTGCATCCGCCCATGGGCATGGTACTGTTTGTGCTGGCGCGCGTGGCCAAACTCAGTGTGGAGCGCACCACCATGGCCATCCTGCCCTGGCTGGTGCCCTTGCTGGGTAGCCTGGTGGTGATCACCTATGTGCCTAGCCTGGTGCTGTGGTTGCCCAAGATGGTGTACTGATTGTCGATTGAAGAAAGAACCCGAGATGACTCCCTATATCCGTTTGCATGCCGCCGATGATGTGGTGATTGCGCGCAGCCAGCTCATGAGCGGCGCCACGATTGAAAATTTCAAGGTCAAGGGCCTGGTGCCCCCGGGCCACAAGGTGGCTGCGCGTGACATCGCGGTGGGCGAGCCGGTGCGCCGCTACAACCAGATCATCGGCTTTGCCTCGCAAGCCATTGCGGCGGGCGAGCATATCCACGTGCACAACCTCAACATGGGGCCCGAGAAGGGCAGCTTCGCCCGCGACTACGCATTTTGCAGCGACGTCAAACCCGAGCCCGCACGCCAGGAAGCCACGTTCATGGGGATCGTCCGGGCGGACGGTCGCGTGGCCACTCGCAATTACATTGGCATTCTCTCCAGTGTGAATTGTTCGGCCACGGTGGTGCGCGCCATGGCCGACCATTTTTCACGTCGGACCAACCCCTCGGCCCTGGCGGCGTTTCCGAATGTGGACGGCGTGATCGCGCTCACCCACGGTACCGGATGCGGCATGGGGTCTGAGGGGCTGGGCATCACCTTGCTGGAGCGCACGTTGGCAGGTTACGCCACGCATGCCAATTTTGCGGGTGTCATCATGGTGGGGCTGGGCTGCGAAGCCAACCAGATCAACACCTGGCTGACACGCAGCGGTTTGCAAGAAGGCAAGACCCTGCAAACCTTCAATATCCAGGATACAGGTGGAACCGCCAAGACCGTGGCCAAGGGCATTGCCCTGGTGGAGCAGATGCTGCCGCAGGCCAATGCGGTACAACGTGTGCCGTGCAGTGCCTCGCACATTGTCGTGGGGTTGCAGTGTGGCGGTTCGGATGGTTACTCGGGCATCAGCGCCAACCCGGCCCTGGGGGCAGCCGTGGATTTATTGGTAGCCCATGGCGGTACGGCTATTTTGAGCGAGACGCCCGAAATCTATGGTGCCGAGCATTTGCTGACCCGTCGTGCAGTGTCTCAGGCCGTGGGTGAAAAACTGGTGGAGCGGATCAAGTGGTGGGAGCATTACACCGCCCTCAATGAGGGTGAGATGAATAACAACCCATCGCCGGGCAACAAGGCGGGCGGCCTCACCACCATTCTTGAAAAATCGCTCGGCGCGGTGGCCAAAGGTGGCACCACCAATTTGCAAGCCGTGTACGAATACGCGGAGAAGGTCAACGCTCATGGCTTTGTCTACATGGATACCCCGGGCTATGACCCGGTCAGTGCCACAGGACAAGTGGCTGGCGGTGCCAATCTCATCTGTTTCACCACCGGCCGAGGGTCGGCCTACGGTTGTGCCCCGTCACCGTCACTCAAACTGGCCACCAACAACACCCTGTGGAAGCGCCAGTCGGAAGATATCGACATCAACTGTGGCGACATCGTGGATGAGGGGGTGTCTATCGAAGCCAAGGGTCGGGAAATATTCCAGTCCATTTTGGACTGTGCCTCGGGCAAGCCCAGCAAGTCCGAGCAGCATGGGTATGGTCAGCAGGAGTTCGTGCCCTGGCAAGTGGGTGCGGTGATGTAAGTCTGTGGGGTGTTGCGTGATGCAACGCCTGTGCATGAAATTGTTTGACGGGAAATTGTGATGGCGCATGTTTTTCAAGCCGAGGACCTGGAGCGCAAGGTGGCCAGTCTGTTTGTGGCGGCTGGTAGTCTGCCTGCTGAAGCTCAGCAAGTGGCGGCCAATCTGGTGTTGGCGAATCTGAGTGGGCACGACTCACATGGCATTGGCATGGCGCCGCGTTATGTGGAAGCCATTCTGGAGGGTGGACTCATCCCCAACACCAAGGTCGCCGTCAAGGTGGACACGGGCATGATGCTGGGACTTGATGGCCAGCGCGGTTATGGGCAGATCGTGGGCGTGCAGGCCATGGAGTTGGCGTTTGCCAAAGTGGAACAGCATGGCGCCTGCATTTTTTCACTGGCGCGGGCGCATCATCTGGGTCGCATCGGCCATTTCGCCGAGATGGCGGTGGCGCGCGGCTGGGTCTCGCTGCATTTTGTGAATGTGCTGTCACGTCCCGTGGTGGCCGCATGGCAAGGGGGCGATGGGCGCTTTGGCACCAACCCCTGTTGCATCGGCATCCCCGTGGGCATGGGAGCCGACCAACGTGAACCTGTGGTGCTGGATTTCGCCACCAGCCGCGTGGCCCAGGGCAAGATGCGCGTGGCTTACAACGAAGGCAAGCAGGTGGCGCCAGGCACTCTGATTGATGAGAAGGGCCAACCCACCACCAACCCCGGGGTGGTGGTGGTGCCGCAGAGCAATGGCGGCTACGGCGCCCTCATGCCGTTTGGTGAACACAAAGGATTTGGCCTGGCCGTGATTTGTGAGTTGCTGGGCGGGGCACTGAGTGGTGGTGGCACCTGGCATCGTGAGGCCGACAGTCGTCGAGCCGTGCTCAACGGCATGCTGACCATCGTGATTGATCCCAAGGCTTTGGGCACACAAGCCGTGTTTGCCGAAGAAACGCTGGCCTTCATCGACTGGTTGCGCAAGAGCCCGCCGGCGCCGGGCACCGAGGGCGTGTTGCTGGCGGGGGAACCGGAGCGAGCTGCACGAGTGCAGCGTCGCCGCGATGGAATTCGGGTGGATGACGCCACCTGGCAGGAAATTGTGAGCGCCGGTAGCAAGGTGGGAGTGACGGTATGAGTGGCGCGTTGAACGCGGCAGCCCTGTCGGGCTTGCCTGCGACGGTCCGACGTCCGCCCGTGCGCGCGGCGGTGGCACCTGGGGTGGTGCATTTGGGATTGGGCGCCTTCCATCGTGCCCACCAGGCGGTGGTGTATGACGCCCTGTCCGCGTTGGGCGATGACCGCTGGGGGGTGTTTGGTGTGGCCATGCGCTCTCCTACCT
>VEQI01000408.1 GCA_018883305.1 Limnohabitans sp.
CGGCTGCAGTGCGCTGGCGCAGAGCTTCCCGAGCAAACCCATTCGCATGATCGTGCCCTTCCCCGCAGGCGGTACCACCGACATCGTGGCCCGCATCCTGGCACAGCGCATGAGCGAAACCATGGGGCAACCGGTGGTGGTGGAAAACAAGGCTGGCGCGGGCGGTGCCATTGGCGCAGACCTGGTGGCCAAGGCGCCCGCAGATGGCCACACCTTGCTGATGCACAACATCACTTTTCCATTGTCCTCTGTGGCACAAACGCTGTCCAACCGCTCGCCCTTCAATGCGGAAACGGATTTCGTGGGTGTGTCCATCGCGGTTTATGTCCCCTTTGTGCTGACCGCGCACCCTGACGTGCCGGCCAAGGACCTGCGTGAGCTGGCGCAGTTGCTGCGCAGCCAACCTCAACTGCAATACAACTACGGTTCCACCGGCCCGGGATCGGCCATGCACGTGCTGGGCGAAGCTTTCAAACGTGAAGCCAAAGTCGAGATGCAGCACGTGCCCTTCAAAGGCGCAGCACCGCTCAAACAGGAGTTGTTGACGGGGCGCATTCAAGTCGGGGGAGACCAGTTGTCGTCCTCCTTGGCGGACATACGTGCCGGCAAGATCAAGGCCATTGCGACGGGTGCTTCACGACGGATGAGCATCCTGCCGGATGTGCCGACCATGCGCGAGTTGGGTTTCCCGAACCTGGAACTGGAAGGCTGGAATGGTTTGTTTGCGCCCGCCAAAACACCGCGTGACGTGCTGGATCATCTGCAACGCGAGATTGCCTCGGCATTGAAGCATCCGGATGTGGTTCGTCGTCTGAACGACCTGGCCGCAGAACCCGTGGGCTCATCGGGCGCAGAACAGGAAGCCATGCTCAAGCGCCAGATGGACCAGTTTCGCCCGGTCATCCGCGACATGAAGATCGACTGAGGAAGGCGCACAGGGTCAGCGTCGCGTGATGCTGACCCGCGCGCTCGTGTCAGAAGCGCGAGTCCACCCACCACACCGGATAACGGGTGCAGTCGGCCTCGTCCAGCCCTTGCGCGGCGGCGCGATCGAATTGTTGCAAGGTGTGCTCGGTCAGGGGCGCGGAGCGGCCCATGGATTGAATCTGTGCCAGCATGGACTTCACGTCCTTGCGCATCACGGCCAGTTGCACCGTCACTTGCTCACTGGGCTCGTGCGCCAGGGCTTGCGCCAGCATGCCGCCCCGGATCTTGAGCATGTTGGGGCCACCGGATGACTCGCTGAACAACTCCACCACCAGCTTGGGGTCCAGCCCCAGCGGCTCGATGATGGACAGCGCCTCGCCCAGCGTTTGCCAATAGACCATGAGTGGCAGATTGATGGCCAGTTTCATGCGTGCACCCGCACCATGCATGCCCACATGCTCCACCCGGCGACACACCCCGTCCAGCACGGCCCGTGCGCGCGCCAGCACATCCGCCTCCCCGCCAGCAAACCCCATCAGCTTGCCTTCGCGAGCTGGGCCAATGCTGCCACTGACAGGGCACTCCAGATAGGCCACGCCTGCAGCGCGCGCGTGTGCCGCCATGGCCTCCTGCTTGGCCGGCGGCACGGTACTCATCTCGATGCACAGGCGCTCGGGACGCTGGGCCTTGAACAAGCCATGGGCCGAGAGGTACACATCATCCAGGGCTTGCTCGTTCGTCACGATGCTGAGCACCGCATCGGTGGCATCGGCCAAAGCCTGCGGTGTGTCAGCCCATCCGATGCCCGCGTCCAGCAGAGATTGCGCGCGCGATGGGGTCCGATTCCAGACCGTGACCTGATGGCCCAGGGATTGCAGACGCACGGCCATGGCCGCGCCCATTTTTCCCGTGCCAGCGATGCCGATATGCATGGTGTTTCCTCCAGAGACAACTCGGCGCGTTGTACCACACCTGTTTCAAGGCGGTGTGACCGTGGCTTGCAGTCGAAGGCTCGCGGCCTCTGGGGGATAGTCGATGCGCTGCCCTTGGAAAAACACCCGCAGCTGTGACGGCTGGTCGACCACCAGGTCAAAGGGCGGGCGACCCGGCCAATTGAAACTTCGTCCCGCCTGCAATGTCATGCGGGTCTGTCGACCCGTGGCATCCTGCATGCACAACACAACATCACTCACCGCCACCAGGTACACATAGTCTGCGGGTTTGGATGGCTGGCTGGGTGTGACCGCCACGGGCGTTGCCTGGAACATGCAAGCCTCGCGCGCCACTGTCTCAGCAGGTGCGGTCACTGGGGTGGATGCAGACACCGGGTCGGGCATCCTCGGCGGCGGCGAGGCTGGCGACAGCACAACGTCACTGGGGACAGGGTGGGTCACGGACAGTGTGGTCGGCGCCGGCGCGTCCGGCCACCAACTCAAAACGACCCCAGCGCCAAGGAGCCCCACACCGATGAGCACCCACCATCCACGCCAGGGGACTACCCCAGAACGAGCAGGTGCAACCTGGGGCTCGTCATCGCGCCGCGCTGTGGCGGTCAACGCCGCTGGCGAGCGGGCCTGGGACAGCGTGACGGGTGACGCGTCTGCTGGCGGCGGGGTCGACAAGGCTTCCAGTGCAGACGCCGGCACCCCCAACCGTCGCAGCAGCTTGAGACCCATGTCATGCTGAATCGACTCGGAGTAAAACGCGCTGGAACCGCCTTGTTCCAGTTGCTGCAATTGGCGCATCGTCATGGTGTTGTCG
>VEQI01000069.1 GCA_018883305.1 Limnohabitans sp.
GGGCCGCAAGCGTCTGGCGGTCTAAATCTTTTCACCCATCCCGTTGTTGATGTCGGCACATGCGGCGCAGACCGCGTTGGCGTGATGTTCTGGCGGGGTGGATGGACGGACCGTGGACCATTTGCGCCATCGCGCCGATTTTCAAGCGGTGATGGCGGCCGAGGTGGTGTCGCGGACGACCCATTTTGTGTTGCATCGACGTCTGGCTGATTCCATGCTGTCAGCAAACGCGACATCTTCCGACGCTGCAAGCACCGCTGTCCGATCTGCTTTCTCCCGCGTGGGCGCTGTGCTGCCCAAACGCCTGGCCCGTCGAGCCGTGACCCGCAATGCCCTCAAGCGACAAATCTACAACGTGATGACAACGTTTGAGAGCCGCTTGCCTGTGGCAGACCATGTGGTGCGCCTCAGAGCACCCTTTGATCGAAGCATTTTCCTGAGTGCCACCTCCTCGCAGCTCAAACAGGCGGCGCGCATGGAGTTGGAGAAACTGGTGTCACGGGTGGTCGTTTCATGATGCAGGCGCTGTTGATCGGGGTGGTCAAGGCCTATCGGCTGTTGCTCAGCCCTTGGTTGGGCAGTGCTTGTCGTTTTGAGCCCACCTGTTCCGTGTATGCTCTGCAAGCCCTGGAACTGCATGGGGCAGCCAAAGGCAGTTACCTCACCTTGCGCCGACTGGGCCGGTGTCACCCCTGGTGTGACGGTGGCCACGATCCCGTGCCAGGTTCCCTGTTTTCTCACAACACCTCGTCTCCTGAACCTACCCAGGAAGCGCTTTCCCTGAAGAAATCGACATGAACGATATTCGCCGCACCATCCTCTGGGTGGTTTTTGGTTTTTCCATGGTGCTGTTGTGGGACCAATGGCAGATTTATAACGGGCATAAGGCCACCTTTTTCCCCACGCCTGCCGTCAAAACCGAGGCATCACCAGCGTCGGTGCCAAACGCCGCCAATGTCCCTCCCGCAGCCAGTGTGCCCGCAGCCCAAGCCGCGTCGGCTCAGCAGGCAGTGCCGGGCAATGCGCCGGTGGCAACGGCCGCTGCGCGTGAATTCATCGATGTTGAAACCGATGTGCTCAAGCTGCGCCTGGATAGCGAAGGCGGCTCCTTGCTGCGTGCCGAGCTGCTCAAACATGTGGATGTGCATCGTGCGGGCCAACCGGTGGTGTTGCTGGATGAAAGCCGTGAGCGCGTTTATCTAGCGCAGTCGGGTCTGATTCCCAGTGCCGGTGCGCCCGCATTGCCCACCCACAAAACCCCGATGACGCTCACCAGCCCTGAGCGTCGTCTGGCCGATGGCGCCAAAGAACTCAAGCTGCGTTTCGAATCAGCACCGGTGAATGGCGTGAAGTTGGTGAAGACTTTTATCCTGCGCCGAGGTGCATACGACATCTCGGTGGAGCACGAGATCATCAACCAAGGGTCGGCGGCGGTTTCTCCGCAGCTGTATGTGCAGTTGGTGCGTGATGGCAATAAACCGGAAGGCGAGTCATCTTTCTATTCCACCTTCACCGGACCGGCGGTGTATACCAATGCCAAGAAATACCAGAAGGTGGAGTTCAGCGACATCGAGAAAAACAAGGTCGATATCGAGAAGCAGGCACAAGAAGGTTATGTGGCCATGGTGCAGCACTACTTTGCCAGCGCCTGGTGGTTGCCCAACAACCTGCAACGCGACATCTTTGCCCGCAAGATTGACAACAATCTATATGCCGTGGGAATGATTGCTCCCTTGCCTGCCATTGAACCCGGCAAGAGCCATGTGCTACCTGCCCATCTGTTTGTGGGCCCGCAGGAAGAACACAACCTCGAAGCCCTCTATCCAGGGCTGGAGCTGGTGAAGGACTATGGCTGGTTGACCATTCTGGCCAAGCCGCTGTTCTGGTTGCTCGACCAACTTAATCATCAGTTGCACAACTGGGGCTGGTCGATTGTGGCGCTGGTGTTCTTGTTGAAAATTGCTTTCTACTGGCTCAATGCCCAGGCCTATCGCAGCATGGGCAAGATGAAAGCCATCAACCCGCGCATCATGGAAATGCGTGAACGACTCAAGGACAACCCGCAGCAAATGCAGATGGAGATGATGAAGATCTACCGCGAGGAAAAGGTCAATCCCATGGGTGGTTGTTTGCCTATCGCGATCCAGATCCCGGTGTTCATTGCGTTGTACTGGGTGCTTTTGTCCACGGTCGAGATGCGCAACGCGCCCTGGATTGGCTGGGTGCACGATCTGGCCGCACCCGATCCGTTGTTCATTCTGCCGGTGTTGATGACCCTGTCCACCATGCTGCAGACCTGGCTCAACCCCACCCCGCCGGACCCCATCCAGGCCAAGATGATGTGGATCATGCCGCTGGCGTTCAGTGTGATGTTCTTCTTCTTCCCGGCGGGTCTGGTGCTGTACTGGCTCACCAACAACATCCTCTCGATTGCCCAGCAGTGGGTCATCAACAAGCAACTGGGCGTGTTGAAGTGAGGGCATGATCGACCGCACGGCACCCATCATTGCCGTTGCCACCGCTCCAGGGCGGGGCGCGGTGGGGATTGTGCGTGCCAGTGGGTCGGGTCTGGCACCCTGGGTGCGTACGCTGTGTCAACGGGAACTGACGCCTCGCGAAGCCACCCTGGTGCCCCTGCGTGATGCCAGTGGGCACACGCTGGATCAAGTCATTGCATTGTTTTTCCCGGGGCCTCACAGTTACACCGGGGAGGATGTGCTGGAGTTGCAGGCGCACGGCGGGCCGGTGGTGCTGCAACTCATTTTGAAGCGCTGCATCGATGTGGCCCAGCAAACGCTCTCGCCGGCATCTAACGGGATGGACGTGACGGCACCTTCGTTGTTGCCGCACTTGCGCATGGCCCGCCCAGGCGAGTTCACCGAGCGCGCCTATCTGAACCAGAAGCTGGACCTGGCGCAAGCCGAGGCCGTGGCCGACCTGATCGATGCCAGTACCGAGGCCGCCGCCCGCAGTGCCAGTCGATCGCTGGAAGGTGCGTTCTCGCGCGAAGTGCATGCCTTGCAAGAAGGGCTGACGCACTTGCGCATGCTGGTGGAGGCCACGTTGGACTTCCCCGAGGAAGACCTTGATTTTTTGAAGCAGGCGGATGCACGTGGTCAACTCGACAACCTGGCCACTCAACTGCACGACTTGCAGGCACGCAGCCGGCAAGGACGGTTGTTGCGCGAAGGCATCCGCGTGGTGATTGCTGGACAACCGAATGCTGGCAAGAGCTCGTTGCTCAATGCGTTGGCTGGCGCAGAACTGGCCATCGTCACGCCGCAAGCGGGGACGACGCGTGATGTCATCGCGCATGTGCTGCAAATCGACGGTGTTCCTCTTCATGTGATCGACACAGCCGGGCTGCGGGCACCCGAGTCACCTGGCGTGGACGAGGTGGAGCGCATCGGCATCGAGCGTGCCTGGGGACAAATTGCACAGGCCGATGCGGTGTTGTTTCTGCATGACCTGACACGCAAAGCACAGGCGGATTATCAGCATGCAGATACGAGTATTGAAACGGATCTTCGCGGCGTGATGAGTGCCCATGTGCCGGTGCTGCATGTGTGGAACAAAGCGGATGTGGCTGGGCCAGACACAGAGCTTGCCCCTGAACGCGGATTGTGTGTGTCGGCCCGCACGGGCGACGGTTTGCCAGCCTTGCGTGCACGCCTGTTGGAACTGGCGGGCTGGCAATCATCACAGGCCGAAGGGGTGTTCATGGCACGTGAACGCCACTTGCAAGCCCTGACGCATGTGCAAGAGCACGTCACGCTCGCGCAGCAGGTGCTTCAGACACCGGTGCCAGCGCTGGATATCCTGGCGGAAGAGTTGCGCTTGTCTCAGCAAGCCCTGGGCGAGATCACCGGCGAGTTCACGTCGGACGATTTGCTGGGTGTGATTTTTTCGCGCTTTTGCATCGGCAAGTAACGACCAAGGCGTGGCGCTTCAGCCTTTGAGCAGTTTCTGGTTCGCCAACTCCAGCGGCGCCGGTCGCCCAAATAAAACCAGGGTATCGCCACCTTGTAGCGGGCGTTGACCATCCATGACATGGGTGGTAGCGCCGTTCTCCGGACGCCATTGCAGGACCTCCACGCTCAAGGCATGCAGTGCCAACTCATCCAGTGTGCGCCCTACCGCATAGGCACCCACGGGCAACGAGACGCTGCTCAGGCGTTCCTGATCCAGCTCCTCCACGGTGTCGTCGTCCCAGCCATGGAAGTAGCCGCGCAGCAATTGATATCGGGCTTCTCGCTGCGCCTGAACCACGCGCAACACACGCCGCATGGGAACTCCCACCAGCGCCAGGGCATGGCTGGCCAGCATCAGTGTGCCCTCCACCGTTTCGGGCACCACTTCCGCCGCGCCCGCCTGACGCAGAACATCCAGATCGCGTTCGTCGGGGGTACGCACAATCACGGGCACCTGCGGGGCGTGTTCTCGCACATGGGCAAGCACCTTCAGCGCGGAAGGCGTGTCGTGATAGCTCACCACCACGGCCGCGGCTCGCGCCAGACCTGCCGCCATCAGGCTGGGCAAACGCGCGGCATCGCCAAAAACCACGCTATGGCCAGCGGCGGCGGCTTGTCGCACCCGGTCCGGGTCCAGGTCCAGGGCCATGTACGCGAGCTGCTCCTGACCCAGCAAGCGCGCCAAATGCTGGCCACTGCGGCCGTACCCACAAATGATCACGTGAGACTGACTGCGGATGGCGCGCGTGGCAATTTTGGTCAGCTGAACAGATTGCATCATCCACTCATTGGCCACCAGCTTCATGACCAGCCAGTCGCTGTACTGCACGATGAATGGCGTGGCCAGCATGGACAACACCATCGAGGCCAGCACCGGCGTCATCCACTGCGGGGCGATCAAGGATTGTTGCGCGCCCAGGGACAGCAGCACAAAGCCGAATTCGCCCGCTTGCGCCAGATACAGACCCGTGCGCAAGGCCACGCCCTGAGACGCGCCCATCACGCGGGCCAGCAAGGTCACCAGCAACGCCTTGGCCAGCACGGGCAGGAGCGTCAGCAGCAGCACCAGGAACCAGTGCTCCCACACCATGCGCCAATCCAGCTTCATGCCAATGGTGATGAAGAACAAGCCCAGCAAGACATCGTGGAACGGACGAATATCGGTTTCCACCAAATGCTTGTATTCCGTTTCCGCGATCAGCATGCCCGCCAAAAAGGCGCCCAGGGCCATCGACAAGCCGGCGTGCTCAGTCAGCCATGACAGACCCAGGGTGATCAGCAAGAGGTTGAGCATGAACAGCTCATCGCTCTTGCGCCGGGCCACGATGGTGAGCCAGGCGCGCATCAGTCGAGGTCCGCCCCACAGCAGCACACTCACCAGCACCGCGCCTTTGAACAAGGCCATGCCCAGGGTAATCAGCAAGTCGGCATCCGCAGGCGCGGACAGGGCGGGAATGAGCACCAGCAGGGGCACCACGGCCAGATCCTGGAACAGCAAAATGCCCATCACCCGCTGTCCATGTTCGGAGGACAGTTCCAGACGCTCGGACAACAACTTGGCCACGATGGCGGTGCTGGACATGGCCAACGCCGCCCCTAGGGCGATGGCTCCTTGCCAGGTCAGATCCCAAGGCTGTCCCAACCATACCAACAAACCACTGATGGCCACATGGCCCACCACGGCGCCTACCACCGTGAGCAGGACCTGCCCCATGCCCAGTCCGAACACCAGGTGCTGCATGCTGCGCAGCTTGGGCAGGTTGAACTCCAGGCCGATCACGAACATCAGAAACACCACGCCGAATTCAGCCAGGTAATTCAGGCGTTGGGCGTCCCCAGCCAAGGCCAAGGCATGCGGGCCCAGCACGATGCCTGCGACCAGATAGCCCAGCATGGCTGGCAGCTTGAGCAGACGAAACACCACCACCGCCAGCACAGCAGCCAGCAGATACAGCAGGGCAACGTCCAAGGAAGTCATGTCACCAATCGTAACGGCAAGAGGCGACCTATCCATGCACGCGCCGTGACAGACATGGTCAGGTGACCTACCCCACCGTAAAATCAGCCCATGACATCGACTTCCTCATCCGCTACCTCTGCGCAGGAGCGAAGTGCGCGCACCCTGGCTCTGGGACGAGAGACACTGAGCATCGAGGCGCAGGCGGTTCATCAACTGGTGGATCGCGTGGGATCGTCGTTTGTGAAGGCCGTGCAGGCCATGCTGCAAGTGCAGGGTCGTGTGGTCGTGATGGGGATGGGCAAAAGCGGCCATGTGGGGCGCAAGACAGCGGCCACCCTGGCTTCTACCGGTACGCCGGCGTTATTCGTGCATCCCGCGGAGGCCAGCCATGGCGATTTGGGCATGGTCCAACCCAATGACCTGGTGCTGGCCCTGTCCAACAGCGGCGAGAGTGAGGAACTGTCAGCCATTCTGCCAGTGCTCAAACGCCTGGGTGTGACTCTGGTGGCCATCACCGGGGGTGCGGACTCCACACTGGCCCAACACGCGGACATGGTGCTCGACAGCAGCGTCGACAAAGAGGCGTGCCCACTGAACCTGGCCCCCACCGCCAGCACCACGGCACAACTGGCCTGGGGAGACGCCCTGGCCGTGGCCTTGCTGGATGCACGTGGCTTTCGTGCAGAAGACTTTGCCCGTTCACACCCTGGAGGTGCGCTAGGCCGACGTCTGCTGACCCATGTGCGCGATGTGATGCGCAAAGATGATCAAGTCCCTCGTGTGCCGCCGTCAGCCACCTTTGGTCAACTCATGCAGGAAATGACCAGCAAGGGACTGGGCGCTTCGGCGGTGGTGGATGACAAGGGACGACCCGTGGGCATCTTCACCGACGGTGATTTGCGCCGGCTGATCGAGACCGGTGCAGACTTGCGTGCGCTCAGTGCCGAACAAGTCATGCGCACGCATCCCAAGACGGTGCGCGCCGATGCCCTGGCTGCCCAGGCCGTGGAGCTGATGGAGCACCACCGCATCACCAGCGTGCTGGCGGTCGACGAAAACGGTGTATTGTGCGGAGCACTCAACACCCATGACCTGATGCGAGCCAAGGTGATTTGATGCCCCCTGTGTTGCAACATCCCCCCGAACGCCTGTTGCTGGCGCAAGACATCCGGGTCCTGTTTCTGGATGTGGACGGGGTGCTCACCGATGGCGGGCTGTTGATGAGTGAGCAAGGGGAAACCACCAAGCGCTTTCATACGCTGGATGGCCATGGCATCAAGTTGTTGCAGCGCTGCGGCATCGCCGTGGCGGTGATCACCGGGCGGGACAGTCCGGCCTTGCGCTTGCGCATCCAGCAGCTGGGCATCACACATGTGCACTATGGCACGGAAGACAAACGACCCGCAGCGCAACAAACACTGGATGAATTGGGGCTGGCTTGGTCGCAAGCCGCGGCCATGGGGGACGATTGGCCCGATGTGCCGGTGTTGCGTCGCTGTGCCCTGGCGGTGGTGCCGCCCCATGCCCACACGGAGGTACTGGCACTGGCTCACTGGGTGACGCCACGGGCGGGTGGACATGGCGCCGTGCGTGACGCTTGCGACCTGATCTTGACCGCCAAAGGCCACTATGCGCGCCTGTGGCAGGAACTGCAGGCGTGAATGCCCTGCCTGCGCACACTGGCGCAACCACACGCCAGACCCCCATGCAACGCTTGTGGCAGCAGTGGGATTTGCTCATGCGCTACCTGCCGGTGCTGCTCATGGGGTTGTTGGCCATGCTCACCTACTGGCTGGTTCGTCATACGCCCGAGCCCGTGCCTGTGCAGGCCGAACCGGCCGTGCGGCACGTGCCCGACTACTTCATGCGCGGTTTCTCGCTCAAGGTCTACGCGCCGGATGGACGTCTGGAATTCCGTGTGCAAGGGGCGCATGCCGAGCATTTCCCGGACACCGATCTGCTGGAAGTGACACAGCCACGTCTGACCAAGGTGGATGCATCAGGACGCGTGACGGATGCCACCGCGCAGCAGGCCATCACCACGCCGCAAGGGCAGCGTGTGGAGCTCAAAGGCCAGGCGGTGGTGCGTCGCGCGGGTGAAGCCGGGGCACAGGGCTCTCGAGCGCAGGCCTTCGAGTTGCGCAGCGACTACCTGTTCATCGATCTGGAGCGTGACGTGATGCGAACCGACCGTCCAGTGGAGGTGGTGCGGGGAGGCGATCGCTTCACGGCAGATGCACTGGACTACGATCATCAGCAAGGCATTTCTCGCATGACCGGACGGGTTCGCGGAATCCTGCAACCGCGGACGCGCTGATCGGCCTAAGGCGATCACTCAGGCCCCCTGTTGCGGACATAAAAAAAGCTCCCATGTGGGAGCTTTTTTGTCAGCGGATGTGACGGATCCGTCGTGGATCAGTAGTCGCCACCACGGCCACCACCACCCTGGCGAGACGCGCCGTAGGGGCTGCGGAAGCTGCCATCATTGCCGCCGTCACGACGACCACCGCCGTAGCCGCCGCCACCTTCACGGCGACCACCACCGTAGCCACCGCCACCGCCGCCGTAACCGCCGCCACCACCACCACCGTAGCCGCCGCCACCACCGCCACCAAAGCCACCCGAACGGGGTGGGCGGCGCGGCTCCATCGGGCGGGCCTCGTTCACAACCAGGCTGCGGCCGCCCATGGGCTGACCGTTCATGCCTTCAATGGCTGCTTGCGCTTCGGCGTCGCTGCCCATTTCGACAAAGCCGAAACCTTTGGAGCGACCGGTATCGCGCTCCATCATGACCTTGGCACTGGTGACCACGCCAAACTGGCTGAAAGATTGCTCGAGATCGCCGTCGCGCACCGTGTACGGCAGATTACCCACGTAAAGCTTGTTGCCCATGAAAGGGACTCCTAAGAACACAAAAACATAGCGATGGGGTCCCAGGGCACGACGCCAAACAAGAAGAAGCGGGGGCGCGAAACTGACCGATCACTGCACTCATCCGGCGTGACGGTACAAGCCCATGACACCAGACGAGATCATTATGGAGGGAAAATATGTCGAAAAACCAAGCGTTTTCCATTAGTTGCAGCTATTTCCTCTAGAAATGCTGCCACTGTGTGCGGTCAGGCCTCCATCTCACGCTCGGCCGAGGCACTGATGCGGTGAATGCTCAAATCCGCGCCGTTGAATTCTTCCTCGGCGTCCAGGCGCAAGCCGCCGCAGACTTGTTTCACCAAGGCATAGACCACGGTGCCACCCAACAGCGCCCAGCAAACACCGCCCAGGGTGCCTACCAGCTGAGCCCCCAGGCTGACGCCGCCCAGGCCGCCCAGGGCGGTGGAGCCAAAAATGCCTGCCGCAATGCCGCCCCAGGTGCCACACAGGCCATGCAGGGGCCAGACACCCAGCACATCATCAATCTTCCAGCGGTTTTGGGTCAGGGTGAACATGTAGACAAACAGGGCGCCCGCCACCGCGCCCACCACCAGGGCGCCTAGCGGATGCATCAGGTCCGAACCCGCGCAGACGGCCACCAGACCCGCCAGCGGGCCGTTGTGCACGAAGCCCGGATCGTTGCGCCCGACCACCAGGGCTGCCAGGGTGCCACCCACCATGGCCATCAATGAGTTGACAGCCACCAGACCAGACATCTTGTCCAGGGTTTGTGCACTCATGACGTTGAAGCCAAACCAGCCCACGATCAGAATCCAGGCGCCCAGGGCCAGGAACGGAATGCTTGACGGCGGGTGAACCGACATGCCGCCGCCCTTGCGGTAACGGTTGGTGCGCGAGCCCAGCAGCAACACGGCAGGCAAGGCAATCCAGCCACCCACGGCGTGCACCACCACGGAGCCGGCAAAATCATGGAACTCCTCACCCGTGAGGTTCTTCACCCAGGCCTGCAGACCGAAGTGCTGGTTCCAGGCAATACCCTCAAAGAACGGATACACCAGCCCCACGATCAAGGCCGTGGCCAAGAGCTGGGGCCAGAAACGCGCACGCTCGGCAATGCCACCAGAGATGATGGCGGGAATGGCTGCGGCAAAGGTCAACAGGAAAAAGAACTTCACCAGGTCATAGCCGTTGCGTGCGGCCAACGTTTCCGCGCTGACCAGAAAGTGCGTGCCATAGGCCACGCTGTAGCCCACCAGAAAGTACACCAGCGTGGACAGGCTGAAGTCGACCAGAATTTTCACCAGGGCGTTCACCTGGTTCTTTTTGCGGACGGTACCCAGCTCCAGAAAAGCAAAACCGGCGTGCATGGCCAGCACCATGATGGCGCCAAGCAAGATGAACAGAGCATCCGCGCCCTGTTTGAGTGCATCCATGAGAGTTCCTTGGAAAAATGCGTTGTTTTGGTGCGAAATCCGGGGCTTTTGCACCCGTGAGCCGAAATAGAGCAAGGACCGCACCAAAATCATTCCTGCTGTGCCAGGGTGGGTCATGACAGGCGTTCCCCGCCGCCTGCTTGCTATACTGATGTCACAGCGCCGATTTCCTCGTGTTTGCGGGCGCTCTACCAAGTTCAGCTAAAGACAGTGCCCACCCGGTCGCGTTTTTGGCGTTGCCGGGTTTTTCATGTCCTTTGTTGCCACACCGCAGTCCATGCACTTTGCCGAGCCGTTAAGGCTGCAAAGCGGAGCGAGCCTGCGCGACTACACCCTGGCCTATGAAACCTATGGCACTCTCAATGCCGAGCGCTCCAACGCGGTGCTGATCTGCCACGCGCTCAATGCCTCGCACCACGTGGCGGGGGTGTATGCGGACCAGGCGCGCAGCGAGGGCTGGTGGGACAACATGGTGGGCCCCGGCAAGTCGGTGGATACCAACCGCTGGTTCGTGATTGGCGTGAACAACCTGGGTTCGTGTTTTGGCTCCACCGGGCCCATGCACCGACACCCGGACACGGGCGAGGTGTACGGCGCCGACTTCCCGGTCGTGACCGTCGAAGACTGGGTGGATGCGCAGGCCCGCTTGCTGGATCGCCTGGGAATCGACACGCTGGCGGCGGTCATGGGCGGCAGTCTGGGCGGCATGCAGGCGCTGAGCTGGACCTTGCGTTATCCCCTGCGCGTGCGGCATGCGGTGGTGGTGGCCAGTGCGCCCAACCTCAATGCCGAGAACATTGCTTTCAATGAAGTGGCACGGCGTGCCATCGTCACCGACCCGGATTTTCATGGCGGACATTTCTACCGCCATGGCGTGGTGCCCAAGCGCGGCTTGCGCATTGCGCGCATGATCGGGCACATCACCTATCTGAGCGATGACGTGATGAACGAAAAGTTCGGGCGCAGTCTGCGTGAGGCGGTGGGCCAGGCGTCGGCAGACCCGTACCGCTACACCACCCAGGACATCGAGTTTCAGATCGAGAGCTATCTGCGTTATCAAGGTGACAAGTTCAGTGAGTACTTCGACGCCAACACGTATTTGCTGATCACGCGGGCGCTGGATTACTTTGATCCGGCGCGGCATCATGGCGGAGATTTGAGTGCCGCGCTGGCGGGCACACAGGCCCGGTTCCTGCTGGTGAGCTTCAGCACCGATTGGCGCTTTTCGCCAGCGCGCAGCCGTGAGATTGTCAGCGCCTTGCTGCGCAACCGGCGCGAGGTGACGTACGCGGAAATCGATGCTCCCCATGGGCACGATGCCTTTTTGTTGGATGACCCCCGTTATCTCAACCTGGTGCGCTCCTACTTCGAGAACATCGACACGCCGGAGGCCGCATGAGCGAGATGGCCGTGATTCGCCTGCTGGCCGAACTGGTGCCTGAGGGCAGCCGCGTGCTCGACCTGGGCTGTGGGGATGGCGCCTTGCTGGACTACTTGCAGCGTCATCGGGGATGTTCGGGCTACGGGGTGGAGTTGGACGACCGCAATGTCCTGGCC
>VEQI01000409.1 GCA_018883305.1 Limnohabitans sp.
ACCCTGAAAAAGGCTCGTTGCAAGGCTTGCAGGCTGGCGTGGCCAATGCCAAGTCGTTTGTGAGTTGCGCCATCGGCCGCATGGGTTGATTACTGGCCGCAGGGCACGCGGGGTCAACCTTGCGTCTGCCCGCTGCAGCGCAACCCGCTAAGATCAGGTTTTGATCTGCGGAGTCTGCGCGTGGAAGTATCCTTTCATCAGGAGATTGAATCCCTCAAGCTGGGCACCGGTGAGGTGTTTCATGGCGAGGGCATCCTGGCGGTCACCAAGGCCTTGTTGCAGTCAGGGGTCACGTATGTGGGCGGCTATCAAGGTTCGCCCATTTCGCATTTGCTGGACGTGATGGTGCAGGCGCGCCCTTACCTGGACGGGTTGGGCGTGCATGTGGAGGCGTGCACCAATGAGTCTTCTGCGGCGGCCATGTTGGCCGCGTCCATCATGTACCCCGCACGGGGTGCGGTGACATGGAAGTCGGTGGTGGGCACCAATGTGGCGTCAGACGCTTTGTCCAACCTGTCGTCCCCGGGGGTGATGGGCGGTGCCCTGATTGTGGTGGGTGAGGATTACGGCGAGGGTGCCTCGGTCATTCAGGAGCGCACGCACGCGTTTGCCATGAAGTCGGCCATGTGGCTGATGGACCCGCGTCCCAACCTGCCCACCATTGTGCGGATGGTGGAAAAATCCTTTGAGCTGTCTGAGGCGTCCAACACGCCGGTGATGATGGAGTTGCGCATTCGCACCTGTCACGTCAAGGGCAGCTTCATGGCCAAGGACAACGTGGCCCCGGCGGTGTCGGCCCTGCACTTGCAAACCTCGCCACCCGCGTTCAACTACGACCGGCTGGCGCATCCCCCGGCCACCTTCAAACATGAAAAGCTGAAGTATGAGTCGCGCATGCCGGCGGCCAGGCGTTTCATTGTGGAGCAGGGGCTCAATGAGCAATGGGATGGGGAAGAGCGTCAGCTGGGACTCATCGTTCAAGGCGGCTTGTACAACGCGCTCATCCGCGCGCTGCAAGAGTTGGGCTTGGCGGATGCGGATGGAAATACCCGCATACCCATCCTGGCGCTCAACGTGGTGTACCCCTTGGTGCCGGAGCAGCTGCAAGCCTTCTGTCAAGACAAGCAGGCAGTGCTGGTACTGGAAGAGGGACAACCGGAATTCATTGAACAAGAAATTGCCACGCACTTGCGTCGCCGTGGCGTGACAACCGCCTTGCATGGCAAGGATGTGTTGCCCATGGGCGGTGAGTACAGCGCCGAGGTGGTGCTGGCAGGCTTGTCCAAGTTCTTGACGCGTCATGCGCCTCAGTTGGCGAAGCATGAAACGCCCTTGGTGACGCAAGCGTTGGCCGAGGTGCGCACGAAGGTGACGCAAATTTTGCAAGCCCCTGTGCCACCGCGGCCGCCTACGTTTTGCACGGGTTGTCCGGAGCGCCCGGTGTTTGCGGCGCTCAAACTGGTGCAGCAAACCACGGGGCCGCTGCACATCTCCGCAGACATCGGGTGCCATGCTTTTGCCACGTTTGAGCCGTTCTCTTACGGCCATTCCATTTTGGGCTATGGCATGAGCCTGGCTTCCAGTGCGGCCGTCAAAAACTTTTCCTCGCAGCGGCCAGTGGCCATCATGGGGGATGGTGGGTTCTGGCACAACGGGCTGCTCTCGGGCGTGTCTTCCGCGTTGTTGAACCAGGGCGATGGCGTGCTGGTCATCATGAAGAATGGCTACACCTCGGCCACGGGCACGCAGGAGACGGTGTCCACGCCCACGTCGGAGAGCAAGCGTGTGGCGGAGGGCAGCAGCGCCACGGGCGATGAGCGCACCATCGAAAGCACGCTGACCGGCATGGGCGTGAAGTGGCTCAAGACCGTGCACAACTACCAAGTGGCCAAGGTGCGTGACACGCTGCAGGAGGCCTTGAGTTCACCCTTCAAGGGGCTGAAGGTCATCGTGGCAGAAGGGGAGTGTCAGCTGGAACGCCAGCGCCGCTTGAAGCCGCTGCGCGCCAAACGATTGCAGCAGGGCCTGCGCACCGTGCGCACCCGCTATGGGGTGGATGAAGACACTTGCACGGGCGACCATTCCTGCATTCGCCTCTCGGGCTGTCCCACCCTGACGGTCAAGGATTCAACAGACCCGCTCAAAACTTCACCGGTGGCCCACGTGACCAACGGCTGCGTGGGTTGTGGCCTGTGTGGCGAAGTGGCAGACGCCGCAGTGCTGTGTCCGTCCTTTCACAAGATTGAGATCGTGAGTCACCCCACACGGTGGGAACGCTGGATCTATCGTTTCAACCAATGGGCCATTGGCCTGCTGCAGGGGCGCGCATGACAAGCCAAGTCACACGTGTGTTGATTGCCGCCCTGGGCGGCGAAGGTGGAGGCGTGTTGGCCGAGTGGCTGGTGCAGTGTGCGCAGCACGCAGGCCTGGTGGCCCAAGCCACCTCCGTGCCGGGTGTGGCGCAGAGAACGGGGTCGACGAGTTATTACATTGAGTGGGCGGCAGCAACCACGGCTCCGGTGCTGGCGCTGTCCCCCATGCCCGGCCGCGTGGATGTGGTGGTGGCCAGCGAATGGCTGGAGACTGCGCGCATGATGGAGCGCGGCTTTGTCACCCCCGAACTCACCACCCTGATTGCGTCGACCAGTCGGGTGTTCACCACGCAGGAA
>VEQI01000410.1 GCA_018883305.1 Limnohabitans sp.
GTGTAGGTGTAGGCGCCTGTGGCGGCGTTGATCACCACCGTGCCTCGGCTGGGGTCGCTCACCTTGACGAAGCCCAGCGCGCTGCCCTCGGTGTCTGCGCCTGTCAGTTGCCCTTTGCTGGGCGTGTCTTCGTCGGTGGTGATGCGAAGGGCATTGGCCACCGGTGCATCGTTCACCGCCGCCACCGTCACCGTGACCTGGCTCACCGCGGAATCCAGGGCGCCGTCATTGACTTTGTAGGTGAAGCTGTCGCTGCCGTTGTAATTGGCGGCAGGCGTGTAGGTGTAAGCCCCTGTGGTGGCGTTGACCGTGACAGTGCCGTGCTGGGGGTCGGTCACTTTGGCGAAGGTCAACGTGCTGCCTTCAACATCGGTGCCTGACAACAGGCCCGACTTGGCGGTGTCTTCGTTGGTGCTGGCACCGATGGCCACGGCCGTAGGTGCATCGTTGACCGCAGTGATGACCAACGACACGGTAGCCACAGCGGACTCGGTCAAGCCGTCACTCGCCTTGAAGGTGAAGCTGTCTTCGCCCGCGTAATTGTTTGCAGGGGTGTATTGGTAAGCGCCCGTCTCGGTGTTGAAAGAAAGAGTGCCGTGACTGGGATTGCTCACTTTTGCAAAAGTGACACGGTCTGCGTCTGCATCGGTCGCGCTCAAGCTGCCCGTTGTCACGCTGTCTTCGGTGGTCACCACACTGGCTGCCAGGGCCACGGGGGGATGGTTGGTTTCGCTTTTGGATCGAACCTTGAGGCTCACCACCACTGCATCGGAATCCAGCACACCATCGTTGACCTTGTACGAAAAACTGTCCAGGCCACTGAAGTGCGATGCGGGGGTGTAGGTGAAGGCGCCAGTTGCCGTGTTGAGTTCCAGCACACCATGGCTGGCCTGGCTCACCATGGCAAAGCTGAGCGCACTGCCTTCAACATCGGCGCCCAGCAAGCTGCCGGTTAGCGGGGTGTCCTCGTTGCAAGTCAACGAGGTTGTCAGGGCAGTGGGCGCGTCGTTCACAGCCGTCAGCGTCAGCGTCACCTTGACGATGTCAGAGTCCAACAGGCCATCGCTGACCTTGTAACTGAAGCTGTCCACGCCGTTGTAGTTCAACAAGGGGGTGTAGGTGTAGGCCCCTGTACTGGCATTGAGGGTCACTGTTCCATGGGCTGGATCGCTGACCTTGAGATAAGTCAGCGACGACCCCTCTGCGTCGGTTCCCACCAGTTGCCCTGCCAGGCCAAGGTCTTCCCCAGCAGTGACGGTTTGGCCTTGGGCGACCGGCGCATCGTTCACCGCGGCCACAACCAGGGTCACGGTGGCGGCCAATGAAGTCAGCGTGCCGTCCTGGGTGGCAAAGGTGAAACTGTCGGTGCCAAAAAAATCTGGCTCGGGCGTGTAGGTGTAGACACCTGTGGTGGCATTGACCGTGACACTGCCGTGGCTGGCTTGGCTGAGTGCCGTGAAAGTCAGCGCATCGCCTTCCACATCGGAACCGGTCAGGGTGCCGCTGAAAGGCTTGTCTTCGCTGGTTCGGGCCTGCACTGAGTCGGCGGTGGGCGCGTCGTTGACGGCCAGCACCGACATCTGAACAACCATCGGCGCTGACAGCAAAACCCCATCGCTCACCCTGAAACTGAAACTGTCTGCGCCGCTGTCGTTCAATGCCGGCAGGTAACTGAACTGGCCACTTGGCTGAATCACCAAGGTGCCGCGCGCGGGTGCGCTGACCAGGATGTAGGTCAACGAAGTGCCTTCCACATCGAACCCGCCCAACTGACCCGTGGCCTCGGTGTCTTCGAGGGTGGCCAACGTGTATTCGTTGGCCTCGGGTGCATCGTTGACGGGGCCGACCTGAACGGTGACCGTGGCAGGCACCGAGTTCAGGCTGCCATCGTTGACCCGGTAAGTGAAGCTGTCGTCTCCGGCATAGTTCAGGTCTGGGGTGTAAGTGAAAAACCCCGTCAGCGCATCGATCGACACGGTGCCATGGCGTGGGTCAGCGCCCTTGGCAAAGGTCAGGACGCTTTGTTCCACGTCACTGCCGCGCAGGGTGCCGGTCTTGGGCGTGTCTTCCTGGGTCAGCGTCTGAAATGAGGAGGCCACAGGTGCGTCATTGACCGGCACCACCGTGACACTCACCGTGCTGACATCGGAGTCGAGGGCGCCATCGTTGACCTTGAAGCTGAAGCTGTCGCTGCCGTTGTAGTCGGCGTCTGGGGTGTAGAGGTAAGTGCCCTTGGCTTCATCGACCTTGACGGTGCCGTGGGCCGGATCGGAAACGATTGCAAACGTCAAGGTGTTGCCCTCAACATCGGCGCCCGACAAGGTTCCAGCCAAAGAAACATCTTCGGAGGTGCGGACTTCTGCGGTATTGGCAACCGGCGCATCGTTCACCGCACTCACGGCAAAGACGACCCACACCACGTCGGAGTCGGCCGTGCCATCGTTGACCTTGAAGGCGAATCGGTCGCTGCCGTTGTAGTTGGCAGAGGGCGTGTAGGAGAAAGCGCCGGTCTCGGTGTTCAGGGTCAGACTGCCGTGGCTGGGCTCGCTGACCTTGGCAAAGCTCAGTGCACTGCCCTCCACATCCGAGCCCGTCAGCTGCCCCGTCTTCACCGTGTCCTCAAACCCGCTGAGCGTCACCCCGTTGGCCTGTGGCGCATCGTTCACCG
>VEQI01000070.1 GCA_018883305.1 Limnohabitans sp.
GGGCAGGGCGGGGGGGCCTGGTGGGCTTGCAGCAGCGTGCTCACGGCCTGCAAGGCCTCGCATTGGGCTTTCAACTGTTCGCCCAGAAAAACGCTGGACCAGTCAGCACGCACTTTGAAGGTGTTGAGCACATTGATCACGCCAAAGACCTGGCCGCGGGCAAACTCGTCGTCTAGTCGCGTCAGCACCTCAGAGCGAAGCGTGGCGCACATGCCGTCGATCAATCGCGCAAAAGAGTTGTTCATGCCATAGCCTCAATGGTTTTGTCCAGTTGGCGCAGACAGGCCGCGATCTGGCTGCCCATGGCGGGCATGCGCATGTCATTGAAGCGGCCTTCCTCAAAGCAACGTGCAGCCGCCATGTGGGTGGCCGTCAGTTTGAGCAGCGAGAAAGCCCGGTAATACTGCAGTGACTTCATGGAGATTTCAAATCCGGCTTGCTGGCTGTAGCGCTCGTAGAACCATGCCGGTTCCAGCAAACGACAAAAGTGCGGGCTGCCGCCCATGTACATGGGCAGACTGAGCCAGCCAATGTCTTCATGCGGGTCCCCCAGATGGACCAACTCCCAATCCAGGATGGCTGTGATTTGACCTTCGCGTTCCAGAAAATTGCCGGTGCGGTAGTCGCCGTGAATGATGGACACACGGGGCGCCGTGGGGCAATTCGATTTGAGCCAGCGCAAGGCCCATTCCACCGCCGGGTAAGGGCGCATGGCCCAGCGCTCAATGTGTTTCTCCCACGTCTGCACATTGTGGAGCGCGGCATTGTGGACATCGATGGAGTCGCCCAATTCCGCCATGGGCGTGTGTTGCCATTCCACCCGATGCAGGGCTGCCAGTGCATCTGTGAACTGTTGTCCCAGGGCTTGACGGTAGTTGTCCTCCAGAGGCGGGGTTCCCGCCGGCACCCAAGGCACCACGGCCTCGCCCTGCATACGTTCGCTAAAAAGAAAGGGAGCGCCAAAGATGCGCTCGTCGTCGCTGGCCCAATAAGCCTTGGGCACGGGGATGGCCGTGCCTTCCAGCGAGCGCATGGCCAACCACTCGGGGATGGCACTGTAGGGCGCAAACAGGCCGTAGTCGGGTCCCAGGCGAAGAATGATGTCGCGTGTGGGGGTGCCCGGACCATCAAAGCCAATCACAGGCACCAGATAGGTACGCCAGGAGAACCCCACGGCAAAACGCTTGAGCGGGCCAATCTCAACCGCTCGCCCTAGTTGCTCGTGCAGGTAATGGGCGATGCGCTCTCTGAGCTGGTCATCGTGATGCAGGGGGTCATCCATGAAAATTGTCGGGCTGAAGCCTGAATGAGTGTAAGCGTGGATCTCTCAGGCCGATGTATCCGGCTGCTGGCGCAACAACTCGGGCAGCACGGATCGATGAAACCCGTTGAAGGCGCTGTCTCGTTGCGCGGGTTGCAGCTTCCAGGTGCTGCGTGCGTTGGGCGCACCACCGTCCACCCGCAGGCAACTGCCCGTGATGTAGGCAGCCGCCGGTGACAACAAAAACACCACGGCGGCAGAAATTTCGGACTCGGTGCCGTAGCGCTGCATGGGAACTGTCTGCGGAAATTCCAGAATCTTGGACTTGGCCTCGGGGGCGTAGGTGTCAAATCCACTGGAGGCAATGCCCCCTGGCGCCACGGCGTTCACCCGCACACCAGCGGCAGCCCATTCACAAGCGGCGGTTTCCGTCAACGTGAACATCCCGCCGCGTGAGGCGGCCGAGTGCGCAAAGTCTGGCCAGCCATGCCAGATGTCGGCAATGATGTTGACGATGGCACCACCATGTTGCCCCATCCAGCGGTTGTAGGCTTCGCGCATGAAGATGAAGCCACCGGTGAGGTTGTTGCGCACCACGGCCTCGAAGCCCTTGGTGGAGATGGTGCTCATCGCGGCCCGGTACTGGCCGCCCGCATTGTTGACCAGCCCATCCAGCCGACCGTACCGGGTCAGCACGTGGTCAATCACGGCGCACACCTGCGGTTCGTCCCGGATATCACACACCTGCGTGCTCACACGGCCACCGTCTTCCAGAATTTCCGCTTGTACCTTCAGTAACTTTTCCTCGTTGCGGCCCACGATCACCACCTGCGCACCCAGCGCACTCAGCTCGTGTGCCATGCAGCGGCCCAGGCCACTGCCACCCCCGGTGACAATGATGACCTGATCACGGAACAGATCGGGTTTGAAAACGGAGTCGTAACGCATGTGGCTCTCCGGAGGTCAATATTGAATGGCTGTCTTGCCAATGTGCTCGCGTGCAATGATGAGCTTCATGATGGCTGCGGTGCCGTCACCAATCTCCAGGCCGGAGACATCCCGCATGCGCTGCTGGTGCGGTGTGTCCTTGCTCCAGCCGTAGTGACCCAGCGTCAAGATGCACTGATGAATCACGTCGAAGGCGTATTTCGGGCCCATCCACTTGCACATGGCCGCTTGTTCCACATGCGGCTGGCCGGCATCTCGCAGGGACAGGGTGTGCAGGCACAGTTGTCGGATGGCGGCAATATGCGATTCACCTTCTGCCAGGGGAAATGTCACGCCCTGAAACTGACCGATGGGCCGGCCAAAGGCTTCTCGTTGTTTGGTGTAGGCCCAGGTTTCATCCAGTGAGGCCTGGGCAGCACCACAGCATTGCAACCCGATCAGCGCACGGCTGTAATCAAAGCCCTGCATCACTTGCGTGAAACCCTGGCCCTCTTGCCCCAGCAAATGGCTGGCGGGCACTTTTACATCGTCGAAGAACACGGAGCCGCGGCCAATGATGGCGCTGCCCAGGTCATTGAAGCAACTGGTTTGAAGCCCGGGGGTATCACCAGGGACAAAGAACGCTGACACACCCTTGGCGCCTTGTTCGGGGGTGCCCGTGCGTGCAAACACCACATAGGCATCGGCCCGGTCCGCGAAAGTGATAGAGGTCTTCTCGCCATTCAGTACGTAGTGATCGCCCTCGCGTCGAGCCTTGAGTTGCAGGTGGCTGGCATCGGAGCCGCCGCGTGGTTCGGTCAAGCAAATGGCAATGACGGCTTCGCCACGCACCATTCGTGGCAGCCAGGTGTTTTTGATATCGGTATTGGCATGGCGCTGAAGAATGGCACCGTTGAGCGAAATGCCCACGGGCACGGCGCTCATGTTGAAGTCCCCGTACGCCAGTGCTTCGGCAATGATGCCGGTGGTGACGCTGTCCAGGCCCATGCCGCCATACGTCTCGTCCAGGTCCATGCCCAGCAGGCCCAGTGAGCCCATCTCGCGGATGAGGTCACGGTCCAGCACACCCAGCGTTTCCCGCTGCTGATAGCCTGGTAGCAGGCGTTCAACGGCAAATCGACGCGCTGTCTCTTGCAAGGCTTTCTGATCGTCGGTCAAAACCATGGCATCTCCGTGTGGAAGGCAAACGTGAGGCGGCTGGAGCACGCAGGCATGCCGCGCAAAACGGTGTTTATGTACATTTTAAACTAGCGTATCAAATGACGATCAGGGATTTCACCGATGCGATGATGGCCCTCGATGCCGCTCAGCGCGAACGTTTTTTCAGGGCAAGTGCAGCTCGTGACAGGCCACCCGTGGTGCGGGTCAGGATCTGGGTGCGGTTTTCCAGCTCCAGCGCGGCTTGCAAACTGCTGGCCTCCAGGTTGGCCCACATGCCTCGCTTGGTCATCCAGACGGCAAACCCCTCATGACTGGCTACCAGTTGCGCCAGTTGTCGGGCGTCATCCAGCAGCGCGTCGTGTGCGCAGGTTTTGCTGACCAAACCCAGACGTGCAGCCTCGGGTGCATCCACCATGCGGCCCGTCAGCATCAGCTCAAAGGCATGGGTGGTGCCGATGGCGCGTGGCAGCAAGTAACTCACACCGATGTCGCATCCTGACATACCTACGCGAATGAAGGCTGCATTGAAGCTGGCCTGATCGCTGGCCAGTCGCAGGTCGCAGGCCAGTGCCAGACCCAGGCCCGCACCGTTGGCCGGTCCATTGATGGCCGCAATCACCGGCACGGACAAGGCGCGAAGGCGGGTCACCACGTTGGCAAACGCTTCCTGACGGCGTGTCCAGGCGGCGGCTTCGCCGTTCTCGCTGCCAGGCGCGTCTTGAGCAAGAGACAAATCGAAGCCGGCGCAAAATCCTCGGCCCGCGCCGGTGATGATCAGCGCCCGACAGCCCGCGTCCAGGGACACGGTTTGCAGCAGGGCATGCAGTTGCGCCACATCGTCATCACTCAAGGCATTGAGTTTTTCGGGCGCATTCAGGGTGAGCGTCCACACGCCGTCATCCTGGAGATGAAGCTCCATCGACATGGCTTAGATGGGGGGGTGCTGTTGAATGGATGGATACAGATCGTAGCCCTTGCCCACCCCGTATTCCATGATGCCGTAGCCCACCTCGTCGCCGTCGCGAAC
Source organism: Limnohabitans sp. (assembly GCA_018883305.1). GTDB lineage: Bacteria > Pseudomonadota > Gammaproteobacteria > Burkholderiales > Burkholderiaceae_C > Limnohabitans. The sequence goes on from VEQI01000070.1 coordinate 4,398, forward strand.
CTCGATGATCTGGTCGGCCAGTGTGCGCACCAGGCGGCGAGTGTTGGCATCCTTCAGGTCCCACTGCTCGGATTCGCTGTAGAGCTTGCCCTTGAAGTCCCCGTGGAACCATCCGTTCAGGCCGCCGTACAGGCCACCCTTGAGGAAGTACTTCACCGGTAGGGTGCGGATGTGGATGTCGCGCTGGCTGCCATCGGCAAAGCGCAGTTGAAAGGTGGCGCTTTGCAAGGATTGGCCCAAGGGGTCGTCATGCCACACCATGTCATGGGTGACATCCGCCAGCTGATGGCGGCTGGAGGCCTTGCCACCCAAAGCCACGGTTTCTTCTCCAGACAAGTAGATCTTGTCACCCGGTGCGCGTTCTTTAAAAAACACATGCAGTCCCCGGTTCTGAAACTGCACCGTGGTCCAGGCATACAGAAAAGGCGGGTAGTAGGTCAGCGGTGGGCTGCTTTCATCGGTGCGCATTTCGGAGCGTACGCCCCAAGAGTGATCACGTTGGCCCCACCAGGTCTCGGGGCGAATGTCGTGGCGCTGGCCATTGAACTGAATCCATCCGGCATAACGGCCCAATTGTTGAGCGCGTGCCATGTTTTCCGTGACCCGTCCATCGCGGCGACGCAGATGGGCTTTTTCTTCATGGGCGTTCATCGAGGCCAGGAACTGGATGTCGAATTCGATGCCCGATTCATTGGGCCCCAGTTGCAAGCGATGACGCTTGAGTCCTTCCAGCACCGTGATGGCCAGCGGCCCCACGGTGGTGGTCAGTGGATCGGGGCGCAACTGGCGAGAAACGCGAAAGTTCCATTGACGTCCGGCGATGGCCACGCCGGCAAACGCGTCCATGACATTGCGGTTGGGGTGATAGCCCAGGCCGATGTCGAAAATGATGTCCAGCGAATCGATGGGGTGCCCGGTGTACCACAGCCGCTCCATCCAGGCCGGATCGCTGTTGTCGATCTGGTCAAACGTGGTGGGCAGCTGATGCCCGATCAGGTCGTCCTGTGCCGTCAGCATGAAGCTTTCTCCCGGAGGCTGGTCGATTATTGCGGTAGTGTACGATACTTTACTATACTGGGTTCGCTTCGAAGACCCCATTTACAGGAGACAGACACCATGCATTTGCCCACTGCCCGCCTGGACATTTCAGACACCGGATTGGCCACGCTGACCTTGACTCAGGCACAGCGCGGCAACCCTGTGGATGGTGAGTTCATCCAGCACTTCAAAACCTTGTGCCTGACCCTGTGGGATACCCCGGGGCTGCGTGCCGTGCTGTTGCGCGCCGATGGCCCCAACTTCAGTGTGGGCGGCGATTTGAAATCGTTTTATCCCCAACGTGATCAATTGGCCCCTTTGGTGAGACATTGGACCAGCGATTTCCACATGGCCTTGCAGCGGCTGTGGCAGTTGCCCGTGCCTATCGTGGCTGAGGTTCAAGGATTTGCCATGGGCGGTGGGGTGGCCATGATGGCCGGTTGCGATGTAGTGGTGGCCAGCCAGTCCTGCAAGATCGGGTCAGCGTTTGCCAACATTGGGTTCAGTTGCGATTCCGGTTCGTCCATCGTGCTGACCGCGCGCATGGGTGCCGCGCGGGCCAAGCGTTTCGTGATGTTGGGGCAGATGCTGGACAGCCAGCAGGCCCTGCAGTCCGGCTTGGTCGATCAGGTGGTGCCTGATGCGGATTTGTCGAAAGAGGCCCTGGCCGTGGCCACCCGACTGGCCGCCGGCCCCACAGTGGCCCTGGGTGAGATCAAGCGTCTGTTCCTCAAGGCCAGTGCGATTGAAATGCAGGCCTTGTTTGAAGATGAGGCACTCACGCTGGCACGTGTGTCTTCTACCCAGGACGCGCAGGAAGGTATCGCCGCGCTGGTGGAAAAACGCAAGCCCGTCTTTCAGGGGCGCTGACGTGTCTGCTCCAGACCAGACACCCCGCGCAGAGGGCTGGCGGGTGGAAATCGATCCGCAAGGCTGGGCACAACTGACTTTGAGTCAAGTGCATAACCGCAATGCCTTGACCATTGCCTTGCGTCAGCAGTTGCACGGTATCGTTCAATCCCTGGAAGCGAATCCGCAGGTCCATGTGCTGATCCTGGCTGCCGATGGGCCTGTGTTCACGGCGGGACTGGACTTGTCTGAATGGGAAGCCACCTCAGAACCCGCAGCGGCGGCCTTTGTGCACGACCCCGTGGCGGCCTTGCGGCAATTCACTGGTCCCATCATTGCGGCGGTGCAGGGCGCGGTCATCACCGGTGGCTTGGAGTTGGTGTTGGCCTGCGACTGGATTGTGGCTTCGACCGAGGCGCGCTTTGCTGACACGCATGCACGCGTGGGCTTGTTGCCTGGCTGGGGCGGTTCAGTGCGGCTGGTGGAGCGCGTGGGGCTGGCACGGGCCAAAGAGATGGCACTGACCGGACGTTTTCTGACCGCCGATGAGGCGTTGGCCTGGGGGCTGGTCAATCATGTGGTGGCGCCTCAAGACGTGCTGTTGCGTGTGAGGACAATGGCTCAAGATCTCATCAAGTCGGATCCCGCACATGTACGCCTCTACAAGGCGCTATTGGAGCGTGTCGCGCAAGGACCTACGCAAGAGACTTTTGCCCATGAGCGCCAAGTGTCGATCGAGCTGAATCAGCGCACCACACAAGCCGAGATTCTGGCGCGGTTGCGACAACTGATTCGCTGATTCATCCCTTCATGGGGTCTCAAACCCATACAACCGCGCAGGGTTGTCCACCATCACCTGTTGAAACAAGGTCGGGCTTCTCACCCAGTCATGCAGCAAGTCCAGCAAGGCACTGTCGTCGGGCTTGTGCAGCGTTTCTGTGACATGCGGCCAGTCACTGCCCCAGACCATGCGATCCGGGGCCAGATCAATCCAGGCGCGTGCAATGTCCTGCACATCGGCGTAGCCTTGTTCCGCAGGCAACGCGGTGTTGAGGTAAGCGCAGGACAGTTTGACCCAGGCGCGGCCTCTTTTCAGCAGTTCACGCACCACGTCGTAGGCCGGGTGTTGTATGCCTTGGGCCACGGGCAAGCGTGCCAGGTGATCAAACACGTACGTCACCGGCAGTCGAAGGAGGGTCTGTGCATGTGCGGCAATCTGGTCTGCCGTCCAGTGCAATTGCAGATGCCAGCCCATGGCGTGCACCTGGTGGGCCAGAGGTTCCAGCATATCGAAACTGACGGCGGCATGCGCAGGTATGTACAGGCTCATGCGCACGCCGCGAATGCCGCCCGCATGCAATAGCGCCAATTCGCGCTCTGACACGTCCGGGTGCACCACGCCCACGCCACGGGCGTTCGCCAGACCCATGCGCGCGATGGCATCCAGCATCACGCGGTGATCTGTGCCATAGGGGCGAGGTTGAATCACCACGGCACGCTGGGTACCCAGCAAGGCTTGAATCTGGCGGTACTGTGCCACGGTGGCATCGTGACTCGCGGGCGAGCGGTCATCCAGACGCGAATCCAGAATATGGATGTGTGCATCACAGGCCAGGGGCGGCGCCGGGTGTCGCGGTGTGGCGGACGAAGACGAATGAGGCAGCGTCAGCATGATGTGTTTAGGCTGTGGGCCTGCCGGAGATGACGCGCCGTTGATCCGCTTCCTGGCGCAAGGCTTCGCCATGCTGATCCAGGGTGGGCGCAGCAAAGCCGGCAGGTCCGGGGGTGCGACTGAACGTGACGGCGCGGGTGAATCCCCGGTAAGTGCCCACCACGGGGTGTTCATAGACCTGCACCATATCTTCAGCCTGAACCTGCGGAAAATCAAACATGTCTTCCACGGCCCGCGCAGCGGCGCAGGGCACCTCTTCGCCAAACAACTGCTCCCATTCCAAGGCCGATCGATGAGTCAGCGCAGCATGCAGACGTGGCACGATCTCGGCTTGATGGACGGCTCGCTTGCGCACGCTGTCGTAGCGTTCGCATAGTAATGCTTGCAAGCCGGTTTTCTCGCACAGGGCTTGCCAGAAGTGCGGCGTGTTGGCTGAAATGTAGAGATAGCCTTCGCGAGTGGGATGAATGCCCGTGATGCCGCCCGATCGCATGTCGCGCCCGACGTCACGCCCTTCGTTCTCGGCCCAGATCATGCGGGCGGACTGCATGGCCAGCGCGGAGCGCAGCAGCGAGACACCCACCGACTGTCCCAGCCCGCTTTTCTCACGTTCATACAGTGCGGAGGTCACACCACTGGCTACCATGGCCGCCGCATAGTAATCCACCACAGAACCATAAAGAATTTCCGGAGGCCCACCTGCCGCGCCTTGCAGGGTGCACATGCCCGTCATGGTCTGCAGCACCTGGTCATAGCCCGCCTTGTCTTTCAACGGGCCTTGTTCGCCAAAGCCCGTCACGGCGCAATAAATCAGACGTGGGTTGAGCGGCTTCAACTGTTCATAGGCAATGCCCAGGCGCTCAGGCACGCTGGGCCGAAAGTTGTGGACCAGCACATCGGCGGATTGAACCAGCGCCAGCAAGCGTTGCTTGTCTTGCGGGTCTTTGAGGTCCAGCATGAGGCCGCGCTTGCTGCGGTTGACGCCCAGGAATGCGCGGCTTTCGGTGGGCAAGGTGGAGGGATATTTGCGCAAGTTGTCGCCCACGGGAGGCTCTATCTTGATGACCTCGGCGCCCTGGTCAGCCAGCAATGTGCAACCGTAGGGACCGGCAATGTAGGCGCTGAGGTCCAGCACGCGAACGCCTGCCAGGGGGCCGCCACGTGAGGGGGTAGGAGATTCAGTGTGCATGAGGGGTTGGGTCCTGCATTAATCAGAGACGATGTTCTGTTGCTGTGCGAGTTTCTTCCAGCGCTCGATATCGCGTGCAATCACAGCGCCGAACTGGGTGGGCGTGACAATTTTCACTTCAGCACCTTCCGTCAAAAACTGGCTCTTGATCGCGGGCTTGGTCAACGCCTGATTGACCGCGCTGTTGAGCTTGTTCACCACTGTGAGCGGTGTGCCAGCAGGGGCCAGCAGTCCCCACCACAGTGCGTATTCATAGCCGGCAACAGCCGAGGACATGGGCGTTAACTCGGGCGCAATCGGACTGGGTTTGAAACTGGTGATGCCGATGGCGCGCACGCGACCCGCGCGCACCATGGGCAGCAGGCTGGGGCCGCTGGCCATCAATACCTGCACCTGACCGGAGATCAGATCCGTGACGGCTGGCCCCATGCCGCGATAGGGGATGTGGGTGATGAACAAGTTGCCGGCCTGCGCCTTGAGCAACTCGGTGCCAAACTGGTTCACGCTGCCGGTGCCCGAGGAGGCATAGTTGAACCGACCCGGTTGAGCGCGCACGGCCTGAATCAATTCGGAGGGGGTTTTGGCAGCAAAGCTGGGCGTCACTGCCACGATGAACGGCCCCTCGGCAAACATGGCCACGGGCGCCAGATCTTTGACGGGATCGAAAGGCATGCGAGGTTGGATGGCCGCGTTGGTGGTCATGCTGGAGGACACCGCCACCAGGGTGTAACCATCCGGCGCGGCACGGGCCACCGAGGCTGTGCCTGTGGTGCCGCTGGCGCCAGGCCGGTTGTCGATGATCACGGGCTGCTTGAGCACATCGGCCATTTCCTTGGCGATGCTTCTGGCAAACACATCGTTGGAGCCGCCAGGGGGATAGGGCACCACGATGGTGATGGGCTTGGTGGGGTAGCTGTCCTGGGCTTGTGCCGCACCTATGCCGCTCAGGCAGCTCATCACAACACACGCCATCCAGGCGCGGCAACAGGCGCGAAAAATGACGTGGTTCATGCGCTCAAAGAAATGTTCAGGCGCTGTGCCTGCGCGAGAATGTTTTCCGCACGGCGAAGAAAGGGCGCATCGATCATGTGTCCATCCACCAGGAAGGCGCCCTGACCGGCCGCATCGAATTGTCTGGCTGCTTCCACCACCTTCTTGGCGTGCCGGATTTGAGCATCCGTGGGTCGAAAGACCTGGTTGGCCAGCGCAATCTGACTGGGATGGATGCACGTCTTGCCCGAGAGCCCCATGCGATGCGCCAGTTGCGCTTCAGCCAGGTAGCCGTCCGTGTCGGCCACGTTGGCAAAGGCCCCATCAAAGGCGTCCACGCCCGCTTCACCCGCGGCCAGTCGAACGGCCAGCATCACTTGCTGAACAGCCGCCACTTCTCTGCGCTCAATGCCCAGGGGTTCAAACAGATCTCCCAGCCCCACCTGCAGACCCATGACACGCGGGTCCGCCTGTCCCAACTGTGCTGCCTCGCGCAGCGCCTTCGGAGTTTCAATGTTCAACAACAAGCGGATGGGTTGTTTCACGCCGTTGTTTTTTTCGGCCTGGGCGATGAGTTGGACAGCTTCACGCACGGCCTGAGCACTGGCGGGCTTGGGCAAATTCAGCACATCCAGACCAGGTTGCACCACGGCGGCCACGTCTTGCGCAAAGTGAGGTGTGTCCATGGCGTTGACGCGCGCAATGATCAGTTTGTCGTTGGCCTGACGCTCTCGTTGGCGCAACCAGTCGCCCACGATTTGGCGGGCCTGTGCTTTACGATCTACCACCACGGCATCTTCCAGATCGATGGAGATGGCGTCGGCTTCGCTACGCATGGCCTTGTCAAACAGTTCGGGACGGGCGCCGGGGACAAATAGTTTGCTTCGCATGGGGTTGGCTGGGGTGAAATCGTTGGATCTGTCATGAAGGCCACGGTTGTATGCGCCATGGCCCATGGACAGTGGGTTCAGCGTGATGATATCCCTCATGGACGTCCATGAAATATTGAATCTTCAAAGGGAGAATCTCCAATAACCCACTTTTTTCAAGACAACGCGCAATCCATCGGCCGCACACCGTTGGTCAAACTCAATCGCATCACCCAGGGCGCCCACGTCACGGTGCTGGCTAAGATGGACGGCCGCTATCCGGCTCACTGGTTGAAGTGCCGCATTGTTGCGGCCCTGATCTGGGATGCGGTAAAACGAGGCGTTTTTGACGGTTCCACCGGATTAGCTGCCTGATCCAGCTGGCCAGGCGCGCTTCAGCCCCGGTTTCACTCGTCTATGTGTGCGGCCCCACCAAATGAGGACCGGATCGCGTCTATCGTGCATGGCTGTCTGGCTTGTGTTCGAGGGAATTCATGGGCGATCAGCGAGGTGTGGTCACAATATTGATGGCTCTGTTGCTGCCGGTGGTGGTGGGGCTGGCGGCTTTTGTCATTGACATGCCGTATCTCTTGATGACAAGGCAAGAGTTGCAAAATGCGGCCGATGTGGCCGCACTCAGTGGCGCGTCGTCCTTGTACCGCAACGGCAGTCTGAATTGGGAGGAGGCCGCGCAGGCCGCGCAACGCAGCGTGGGCATGAAC
>VEQI01000071.1 GCA_018883305.1 Limnohabitans sp.
CGCCTGGGCGGTGCCGGTCAGTGCTGGCTGCATGTGACGGCGCAGGTTCGCCTGCCCTTGGTCTGTCAGCGCTGCATGGGGGCTGTGGAGATGCTGTTGGCAGTAGACCGCAGCTTTCGTTTTGTGGCGGATGAAGCCACCGCAGCGCGTGAGGACGAAGAGTCAGAGGAGGATTTGCTGGTGCTTAGCCCGCAATTCGACCTGATGGGGCTGATCGAGGATGAGCTGTTGATGGCCTTGCCTCTGGTGCCTCGTCATGAGCCCGACTGCCCGACACCGGTTCAGTTGTCGGCGCAGGATGCCGGGTTTGACGAGGCTGGCGCCGAGGGGCGTCCGCACCCGTTTGCGGCGTTGGCGCAGCTCAAGCGCAAACATTGACGGATGGCTGGCGGGTTGGGTTGGCTTCTGTCAACTGAGGGGGTAGGCGTGCCAGACGGGGATCCGCTATAATCTGCGGTTTTGCCGTGTCGCCCATGCTTTGGGGCGCAGGCCGTTGAACCCCATTCATGTCAGGAGCCGATCATGGCCGTCCAGCAAAACAAAAAGTCTCCTTCCAAGCGCGGCATGCACCGCTCGCACAACGCCCTGAATGTGCCGGGCATTGCCGTTGAGCCCACCACGGGCGAAACCCACCTGCGTCACCACATCAGCCCGAACGGCTTTTACCGTGGTCGCAAGGTGCTCAAGACCAAGACTGAAGCCTGATTTTTCAGCCGATGCACAGGCCCGTCGCTCACCTGGTGGCGCGGGCCTTTGTATTGATACTCTTCCCTTGTTGACTGATCGATTCCCGATTTGCCCATGATCACCCTGGCTGTTGATGTCATGGGCGGCGATCACGGCCCCGAGGTTACGCTGGCGGCATCCCGTCGCTTTCTCGATCAGCATCCCCAAGCCCGTTTGCGCCTGGTCGGTCTGCCCGACCGGCGAGAGGGTTGGACTCATCCCCGCGCCGAGTGGGTGGATGCCACGGAAGTCGTCACCATGGATGACCCGGTGGAGGTGGCATTGCGCCGCAAAAAGGGTTCGTCCATGCGCCTGGCCATTGAGCAAGTGCGTGATGGCAAGGCGCAAGCCGCTGTATCTGCTGGCAACACGGGCGCTTTGATGGCTATCGCGCGCTATGTTCTGAAAACTCTGGATGGCATTGACCGCCCTGCCATTGCGGGTCAGATGCCCAATGTCAAGGGTGGGGGCACCACCATGTTGGATCTGGGTGCCAACGTGGATTGCACGCCAGAGCACCTGTTGCAGTTTGCGGTCATGGGGTCAGCGCTCGTTTCAGTGCTGCTGGATATCGAGAATCCTTCCGTCGGACTTTTAAATATTGGCGAAGAAGTCATTAAGGGTAACGAAAATATCAAAAAAACCGGTGAATTGCTTCGAAAAGCTGCCAACAATGGCGATTTAAACTTTTATGGCAATGTCGAGGGAAACGATATTTTTAAAGGCACCACGGACATCGTGATTTGTGATGGCTTTGTCGGCAATGTGGCCCTGAAAGCCAGTGAAGGCCTGGCCAGCATGGTGAGCACAATTCTGCGGGAAGGTTTTTCTTCCAATATCTTCACGAAATTGATGGGTATATGTGCTTATCCGGTTTTAAATTCCTTTAAAAAGCGAGTTGACCATCGTCGACACAATGGCGCGGCCTTGCTGGGTCTGCGTGGACTGGTCTTCAAGAGCCATGGATCCGCGGATGCTCTGGCCTTTGAAACCGCTTTGACCCGTGCCTATGAAGCGGCCCGTCACGAACTGTTGGATCGGGTGCGCGCTCGCATCGCCCATGCCGCTCCTCTGCTATCGGCATCGAACGAGGATAATGGCGCCATGCATGGAGCCCAGGCTTGAACAACGTATTTGCCCGCATCACCGGCACAGGCAGTTTTCTGCCCCCACGCCGACTGACCAATGACGATCTGGTGGCCGAACTGGCTCAGCGCGGGGTAGAAACCTCCTCTGAGTGGATCGTTGAGCGTACCGGTATCCAGGCACGTCACTTTGCAGCTGCCGGGGTGGGGAGCAGCGACCTGGGCTTTGAAGCCGCCCGTCGCGCTTTGGAGGCTGCTGGTCGTCAGCCGCAAGACATCGACCTCATCATCGTGGCAACCTCCACGCCGGACATGGTGTTCCCCTCCACGGCTTGCATGATTCAGCACAAGCTGTCGCAACTGGAATCGGGCGGTGCTGGCATCATCGGTGCTGCCGCTTTTGATGTTCAGGCCGTGTGCAGTGGTTTTGTCTATGCCTTGACCGTGGCTGACGCCATGATCCGCGGCGGCAATGTGCGCCGTGCACTGGTCATCGGCGCAGAGGTGTTCTCCCGAATTCTCGATTTCAATGATCGAACCACCTGCGTGCTGTTTGGTGACGGCGCTGGCGCTGTGGTGCTGGAAGCCAGCGACAAGCCAGGCATTCTGGCCAGCGACCTGCACGCGGATGGACGTCACGTGGGTATTTTGTGTGTGCCCGGCCATGTCAATGGTGGACAAGTGCTCGGGGACCCGGTGCTGAAGATGGACGGTCAGGCGGTCTTCAAGCTGGCGGTGGGCGTGCTCGAGTCAGCGGCCCGAGCCACTCTGGCCAAGGCGTCCCTTCAGGAGCAAGACATCGATTGGCTGATTCCGCACCAGGCCAACATCCGCATCATTCAAAGCACGGCCAAGAAGCTCAAGCTGCCCATGGAAAAAGTGGTGCTCACTGTGCAGGAACACGGCAACACCTCCGCAGCTTCGATCCCCCTGGCACTGGACGCGGGCGTGCGCAGCGGACAGATTCAACCTGGCCAGCGTCTGTTGCTGGAAGGTGTGGGCGGCGGCTTTACCTGGGGTGCCGTGCTGGCCCAGTACTGATTGAGCAACACCATGAAATCATTTGCCTTTGTTTTCCCCGGTCAGGGCTCGCAAGCAGTGGGCATGATGGACGCCTGGGGCGATCACCCGGCGGTTCGTCAAACGCTTGAAGAGGCCTCCACGGCAGTGGGTCAAGACCTGGCCGCGCTGATTCACAACGGGCCCAAGGAAGACCTGGCGCTGACCACCAACACGCAACCGGTGATGCTGGTGGCCGGTGTGGCCGCCTACCGCGCCTGGCGTGCCGAGGGGGGCGAGGTGCCGGCCGCGGTGGCCGGCCATTCGCTGGGTGAATACGCGGCCCTGGTGGCTGCCGAGGTGCTCACACTGGCCGAGGCCGTGCCGCTGGTGCGCCTGCGTGCCCAAGCCATGCAGGAAGCCGTTCCAGTCGGGCAAGGTGCCATGGCCGCCATTCTCGGCTTAACTTCCGCGCAGGTCATTGAGGGTTGCGCACAGGCACAGTCCAGCTTTGGTGCGGGTTCTGCCGAGGTGGTGGATGCTGCCAACTTCAACGACCCGGCCCAGACAGTCATCGCTGGCAGCAAAGCAGCGGTGGACAAAGCCTGTGAACTGCTCAAAGGCATGGGGGCCAAACGCGCTCTGTTGCTGCCGGTGTCGGCGCCGTTCCACTCCCGTTTGATGAAGCCTGCGGCCGAGCGTTTGCAGGCGCGTCTGGCCGAACTGGCGCTGCAAGCCCCGCGTATCCCGGTGGTGAACAACATCGATGTCTCGGTGGAAACCGACCCTGCTCGTATTCGCGATGCGTTGTATCGCCAGGCTTTCGGCCCGGTGCGCTGGGTTGAGTGCGTCCAGGCCATCAAGGCGCGCGGCATCGGTGCGGTGATTGAGTGTGGTCCCGGCAAAGTGTTGGCCGGCCTCACGCGCCGAATTGACGCTGAGCTGCTCGGTGGCGCTGTCTTTGATCCCGCCAGCCTGCAAGAAACCCGAACCCTGTTGTCCTGATCATGTCCTCTGAACTTGCTTTTGCTGGTCAAGCAGCCCTGGTGACGGGGGCTTCCCGCGGCATTGGTGCCGCCATCGCATTGACGCTGGCCCGTCAAGGGCTGCGCGTGGTGGGCACAGCCACCACCGAGGCCGGTGCCGCCGGGATCACCCAGGCCCTGTCCGGCCATGAGGGCTGCCGCGGTGTGGTGCTGGATGTCAACAATGTCGAGGCCTCCAACGCCCTGGTAGACGAGATCGTGGCTCAGCACGGTGCCTTGCATGTGCTGGTCAACAACGCCGGCATCACACGCGACACCCTGGCCATGCGTCTGAAGGACGAGGACTGGGACGCCGTGCTCGACACCAATCTCAAAGCGGTGTTCCGGCTTTCCCGTGCCGTGATCCGCCCCATGATGAAGCAGCGCTATGGCCGCATCATCAGCATCACCAGTGTGGTCGGTGCCAGCGGCAATCCCGGCCAGGCCAACTATGCAGCCGCCAAAGCCGGCGTGGCGGGTATGACCCGCGCCCTGGCACGTGAGCTGGGCAGCCGAAACATCACGGTCAACTGTGTGGCCCCGGGTTTCATCGAGACCGACATGACGTCGGCGCTGCCCGAGGCGCAGCAGCAGGCCCTGCTGGCTCAGATTCCCTTGGGGCACCTGGGCAAGCCTTCCGACATTGCACACGCGGTCGCCTATCTGGCCAGTCCGCAGGCGGCTTACATCACGGGGCAGGAACTGCACGTGAACGGCGGCATGTTCATGGCGTGAATGCGACCCAAACAGCTTTTTTCAATCGGACCGTCCGCCCGGGTAAAATTGCGGACTTCAACCTAACCCTTTGAGGGAACCATGAGCGATATCGAAGCACGTGTCAAAAAAATCATCGCCGAACAACTCGGCGTGGAAGAGTCTCAAGTCACCAATGAAAAGGCCTTCGTGGCTGACCTCGGTGCCGACTCTCTCGACACGGTGGAATTGGTGATGGCGCTGGAAGACGAGTTCGGCATCGAGATCCCGGACGAAGACGCCGAGAAGATCACCACGGTGCAAAACGCGATCGACTACGCGTTGGCACACCAAAAGAGCTGATTACCTGGAGAGACTCCTGCATGAGCCGTCGTCGCGTTGTCGTGACTGGCCTGGGTTGCGTCAGCCCCGTGGGCAACACGGTGGACGAGTCCTGGGCCCGTCTGCTGGCCGGCCAGTCCGGCATTGCCCCGATCACCAAGTTTGATGCCTCGGCGTTTGCCTGCCAGTTCGCGGGCGAAATCAAGGGCCTCAACCTGGATGACTACATCCCGGCCAAGGAGGCCCGCGCCATGGATGCCTTCATCCATTACGGTGTGGTTGCCGCCTTGCAGGCCGTGCAGGATTCGGGCTTGCCCACGGGCGATGCGCTCGACGAGGAGGCTGCTCACCGTATTGGCTGCCTGATTGGTTCGGGCATCGGTGGTTTGCCGCTGATCGAGAACATGCACGCCGAGTTGACAGCGCGCGGTCCTCGCCGAATTTCCCCTTTCTTTGTGCCAGCCTCGATCATCAACATGATCTCTGGCCATGTCTCCATGCGCTTGGGCTTCAAAGGCCCGAACCTGGCGGTGGTGACAGCCTGCACCACAGGTCTGCACAGCATTGGTGAGGCCTCCCGCATCATCGAATACGGCGATGCCGATGTGATGGTGGCAGGCGGTGCCGAGTCCACCGTCTCTCCGCTGGGTGTGGGTGGTTTTGCCGCCATGCGAGCCTTGTCCACGCGCAATGACGACCCCACCACCGCCTCGCGTCCCTGGGACAGAGACCGTGATGGTTTTGTGCTGGGTGAAGGCGCGGGCGTGGTGGTGCTGGAAGAGTACGAGTACGCCAAGGCCCGTGGCGCGCGCATCTATGCCGAGGTGATTGGCTACGGTCGCAGTGCCGATGCCGGTCACATGACCGCGCCCAACATGGACGGCCCGCGCCGCGCCATGCTCAATGCCTTGCGCAATGCCGGCATCAATGCCGATCAAGTGAACTATCTGAATGCGCACGGCACCTCCACACCGCTGGGGGATGTGAACGAAATCAATGCCATCAAGGCAGCGCTGGGTGATCACGCACGTCATATCGTGGTCAACTCCACCAAGTCCATGACGGGCCATCTGCTCGGTGGTGCTGGCGGCATTGAAAGCGTGTTCACCGTCAAGGCCCTGTACGAGCAAAAGAGCCCCCCCACCATCAACGTGTTCAACCAGGACCCTGAGTGCGATCTCGATGTCTGCGCCAATGTGGCGCGCGACCTCAAGATCGACATTGCGCTCAAGAACAACTTTGGGTTTGGTGGCACCAACGGCACGCTGATCTTCAAGCGCGTCTGACGCGTTCAACGCCTTTCCCATGCAAGCTGCCCCGCAGGTCCTGTACCCGCTGGGCAGTGATCGCGTCTGGCGATTAGGGGCGGGTTTGCTCCTGCTTTGTTCCCTCGCATTCATGGCGGTGGTGGCTGTCACGCACCCGGACGGGCGTTTGGTCGCTGCGATGGGCGTGCTGATGCTGCCGGGTGTCTGGCTGCTGGTCAATGCCAGGCCACGCCGTGACATGCAACTGGCATGGGATGGCGAATGCTGGCATCTGCTGGGTCCGCGTCCTTTCAGCGGTCAATTGCTTTTAGTGTTGGACTTGCAGCAGGCCTTGCTTTTGCGCTGGTCCCCCCCATTTCCCGAGTCAGCGCCTGACAATCTTTGGCTGTGGATTGAGAAAGATGCAAACCCTGTCATCTGGATGGACGTTCGGCGCGCTGTATATTGGAACGCCCACTAGGGTGCATTCTGGGAGTTGATCAACATGAATGTCTTGAAGTCCATTGCCGGTTCTTTGTGCGGACTGGTCCTGGTGGGGTCGTTGACCCTGGTTCCTGCCGCGCCAGCAGCGGCCCAAACCCGCATGCTGCCCGATTTCACCGATCTGGTGGAACAGGTGGGTCCCTCGGTGGTGAATATCCGAACGCTGGAACGTGTGACGGCTCGCCCCTCCAGTGGTTCGGGCAATAACCCGGGTGACGAAGAAATGCAGGAATTGTTCCGGCGCTTTTTCGGCATTCCATTGCCCAATGTGCCCAACACACCGCGACAGCAACGCCCCAATCGGCCACAGCCCGAAGAAGAACAACCGCGCGGTGTGGGCTCGGGCTTCGTGCTGACCGCTGATGGTTTCATCATGACCAACGCCCACGTGGTGGATGGCGCTGACCAGGTGGTGGTCACGTTACCCGATAAGCGGGAGTTCAAGGCCCGCATTGTGGGCTTGGACAAGCGAACCGATGTGGCGGTGGTCAAGATCGAGGCCACCGGCCTGCCGGCTGTGCGCATCGGGGATGTGAGTCGCCTGAAGGTGGGTGAGTGGGTGATGGCCATTGGCTCACCCTTCGGTCTGGACAACACCGTGACGGCGGGCATTGTCAGTGCCAAGCAACGCGACACGGGCGACTACCTGCCCTTTATTCAAACCGATGTCGCCATCAACCCGGGCAACTCTGGCGGCCCGCTGATCAACATGCGGGGCGAGGTGGTGGGCATCAACAGCCAGATCTATTCGCGCTCGGGTGGTTTCATGGGTATCTCCTTCGCCATTCCCATTGATGAGGCCGTGCGAGTGAGCGAGCAGTTGCGAGCATCTGGTCGGGTGCAGCGTGGTCGACTGGGGGTGCAGATTGACCAGGTCAGCAAAGAGGTGGCTGAATCGCTGGGGTTGAGCCGAGCCCAAGGCGCGCTGGTTCGAGGTGTGGAGGCGGGTTCACCCGCTGAAAAAGCGGGCCTGGAAGCGGGCGACATCATCTTGAAGTTTGACGGCAAGTCGATCGAGAAGTCTGCGGATCTGCCCCGCCTGGTTGGCAACACACGTCCGGGCACGCGTAGCAGCCTGACCGTGTGGCGTCGCGGTGCACAACGGGATCTCACGATTGTGGTGGGTGAGTTCGAGCCCGAGAAGACCGCAGCCAAGGGAGCTGCACCCGAGAAGGCGGCACCCACGGTGTCGGTTTCTCCGCTCGGACTGACCTTGTCTGACCTGACGGACGCACAAAAGCGTGAGTTGAAGGTGCGAGGTGGCGTGCGCATTGAGGCAGCCACAGAGGCATCGGCCCGTGCAGGCTTGCGTGAGGGCGATGTCATTCTGGCCCTGGCCAATACCGAGGTGGCCTCCGTCAAGGAGTTTGAAGCGGTGTTGTCTCGCCAGGACAAGAGCAAGCCGGTGACCGTGCTGTTCCGTCGTGGCGAGTGGGCCCAGTACACCCTGATCCGACCCGGCAAGTAATTTGACGGTAGGGATGGCAAAAACCACCTACCGGACTGGGTCTTTGGTGCAATTGCCACAGCCAGAAATTTATTTTTTCCATCCCTAGAGGGCTAATGACCAACAGGTTATTAGCCCTTAATTCCTTTATCTATACAATAGAGGTGTTCCTTCAGGAAAATTCCGCATAAGAAATGGTCTTCAAACCACGATGCGAGATCATTTCTGACACTCCACAGACCTTCCACAGATCACCCACAAGTTGTCCCATGGATGGGCAACCAGTTCTGTGATGAAGCTGTGGATAAAATACGTGTGGTGGTTCCACAACGACGCTTCCAGCCTGGTTTGGGCACTGTACGGAACGGGCTTTTTGCCTACAATGAAGTTCCAACTTTCGCAGTTGCCATAGATTGTTGGTTCAGGGCGCGTCCAACCGTGACGCGCCCTTTTTTATGTCGTTGCAACGTTTGAATTCAAACACTTAAGTCTCCCGCTTGATGAAGCACATCAGAAATTTTTCAATCATTGCGCACATCGATCACGGTAAATCGACGCTGGCTGATCGACTCATTCAGCGTTGTGGCGGTCTCGAAGAGCGAGACATGGAAGCGCAAGTGCTCGACTCGATGGACATCGAGAAAGAGCGTGGGATAACCATCAAGGCGCAGACCGCTGCGCTGCAATACAAAGCACGTGATGGTCAGGTCTACAACCTCAATCTGATCGACACACCCGGGCACGTGGACTTCTCTTATGAAGTGAGCCGCTCGCTCTCCGCGTGCGAAGGTGCATTGCTGGTGGTGGATGCCAGTCAGGGCGTGGAAGCGCAGACCGTGGCCAACTGTTACACCGCACTCGATTTGGGTGTGGAAGTGATGCCGGTGCTCAACAAGATGGATCTGCCGCAGGCCGACCCAGAAACTGCGAAGGCTGAAATCGAAGACGTGATCGGCATCGATGCCAGCGACGCCATCCCATGTTCCGCCAAGAGCGGCATGGGTGTGGAAGACATTCTGGAAGCGATCATCGCCAAGGTGCCGCCACCGCGTGGAAACCCGAATGGCCCCTTGCGTGCCATGATCATCGACAGCTGGTTTGACAGCTACGTGGGCGTGGTCATGCTGGTGCGCGTGGTCGATGGACGCCTGGCACGCGGCGACCGCATCAAGATGATGGCCACCGGTGCCAGCTACAACGCGGACAACCTGGGCGTGTTCACACCGGCTAACCAGCCGCGCGATTCGCTGGAAGCAGGCGAGGTGGGTTACATCATTGCAGGCATCAAAGAGTTGCAAGCGGCCAAGGTGGGCGACACCATCACCCAGATCAAAGCCGGCTCCGGCGGCGCCGCGGCTACCGCCACCGAGCCGCTACCCGGTTTCAAGGAAATCCAGCCCCAGGTGTTCGCCGGCCTGTACCCGACCGAAGCCAACCAGTATGACGCGCTGCGCGACAGCCTGGAAAAGCTCAAGCTCAACGACTCCTCGCTGCACTATGAGCCGGAGGTTTCCCAAGCCTTGGGCTTCGGCTTCCGCTGCGGCTTCCTTGGCCTGCTGCACATGGAGATCGTGCAAGAGCGACTGGAGCGCGAGTTCGACCAGGACCTCATCACCACCGCCCCCAGCGTGGTGTACCAGGTGGTCAAGGGCGATGGCGAAGTCATCATGGTGGAAAACCCCTCCAAGATGCCAGAGCAGGCTCGCATCCAGGAAATCCGTGAACCCATCGTGACGGTGCACCTGTACATGCCGCAGGAATACGTGGGTCCGGTCATGACCCTGGCCAACCAAAAGCGTGGTGTCCAGCTCGACATGAGTTATCACGGCCGCCAGGTCAAGCTGACTTACGAGTTGCCGCTGGGCGAGATCGTGCTCGACTTCTTCGACAAGCTCAAATCGGTGAGCCGCGGCTATGCCTCGATGGACTACGAGTTCAAGGAATATCGCGAGTCTGATGTGGTGAAGGTGGACATCCTGCTCAACGGCGAGAAGGTGGATGCGCTGTCCATCATCGTGCACCGTACCCAGGCGCAGTACCGCGGACGTGCGGTGGCAGCCAAGATGCGCGAGATCATCAGCCGTCAAATGTTTGATGTGGCGATCCAGGCGGCCATTGGCGCCAACATCATCGCGCGTGAAACCATCAAGGCCTTGCGTAAGAACGTGCTGGCAAAATGCTATGGTGGTGACATCACCCGTAAGCGCAAGCTGCTTGAAAAACAGAAGGCTGGCAAGAAACGCATGAAACAGATCGGATCGGTCGAGGTGCCTCAAGAGGCATTTCTGGCCATTTTGCAGGTGGAAGACTGATGCCCACGCTCACCGCTGCCGTCCTGGCAGCCTTTGTTGGCTACGCCCTGGCCTGGTACATGGGCATGATCGAAGGCAACTTCGCCTTGTTGCTCATGATGGCTGTGGTGGTCTCGGGCGTGTATTGGGTGGCTGAGCGACTGGTGTTTCTGCCCCGCCGCGTCGCTGCTGCGGCGGCGCTGGAGGCGCAAGAAGCCAAACGCCAGACCGAGTTGCGCGGCATGGGTATCGAGAAGGTCGACATTGATCTGTCGCCGGCCCGCGAAGAGGCCCTGCGTCAGCCCTGGTGGCTGGACTGGACAGCAGGTCTGTTTCCGGTGATTGCGGTGGTGTTCATCCTGCGCTCCTTCCTGTTTGAGCCGTTCAAGATTCCTTCCGGCTCCATGATTCCCACCTTGCTGGTGGGCGACCTCATTCTGGTCAATAAATTTCATTACGGCCTGCGCTTGCCCGTGATCAATTTCAAGATCACCGAAGGCCATCCGGTGCAGCGTGGCGATGTGATGGTGTTTCGCTATCCGCCCAAACCCAGTCTGGACTACATCAAGCGCGTGGTAGGCGTGCCCGGCGACGAAGTGGCTTACTTGAACAAGCAGTTGACCATCAACGGTCAGCCTGTGCCCAAGTCGCCGCTGCCTGACTTCTTTGAAGAGGACAGTCTGCGCTATATCAAGCAGTTTCAAGAGACGTTCCCCACGGGAAGCGGCCCTCAGCAGCCGGGTCCCACCAAGACGGTGCGCCTGCTCAATGATGCCGAGCGCCCGTCCTTTATCCCTGGGGCCGACGACTTTGCTTTCAAGGACCAGTGTCACTACACGGTGGAAGGCGTCACCTGCAAGGTGCCCGCCGGCCACTACTTCATGATGGGTGACAACCGTGACAACTCCCTCGACTCGCGCTATTGGGGCTTTGTGCCCGAGCGCAACATCGTGGGCAAGGCGTTTTTCGTCTGGATGAACTTTGGCAACTTCAAACGCATTGGCAGCTTCGACTGACCGGTGATCGGTGGCAGGCACAGCAACATCATGGTGACGGAAGCATCAGCCCTGGAAGCACTGCAGCAGCGCTTGCAGCATCCGTTCGCGGACGGGCGGCTGCTCAACCAGGCGCTGACGCACCGCAGCTTCAGCGCAGACCACAACGAGCGGCTGGAATTTCTGGGCGACTCGGTGCTGAATCTGGCTGTTTCACGCCTGCTGTTCATGCGGCTCAAGGATTTGCCCGAGGGCGATCTCTCCCGTGTGCGTGCCAACCTGGTCAAGCAAGACACCCTGCACCGTCTGGCCCTGGACCTCGGCCTGCCGGGCCTGATCCGTCTAGGTG
>VEQI01000072.1 GCA_018883305.1 Limnohabitans sp.
GTGCCAGTCCATGGGATGCAATCCGACGCAACTCTTGGAGGATCTGGGCGTCAGCTTTGGATATCCCGTCATGCGTCTGGATGTTCAGTCTGCCCGTGATTTCAATACCGAGATGCTGGACTTGTCCAAAGCTCGCAAGTTCATGGCCTTGGTACTGAAGCAGGCAGACACCCATTGGCTGGTGTTCTCCGATCCGGCCGATGAGCGATTGCAAGCCTGGGCAGACCGTCAAGGCATTGCTGCAGACGAACGCTATTTGGCCCTGGAATCCGACTTGTTGGCGAACATGTCGCGACTGGACGCAGATTCGGTGGCCTTGGAAGGGGTGATCGACACCAGTTTCAGTGCGCAAGTGAATACGGTGGATGTCGAGGAAATTTCACTCACGGGTATCGACGAAACCAGCAGTCCCGTTATTCGGCTCATCAATTCCACACTCTTTGATGCCATGGGGGCAGGAGCCTCTGACATCCATCTGGAAGCGGCCAAGGACGGGCTCGTCGTGAAATACCGGGTTGATGGTGTCATCATCGAAGTGGCGCGTGTTCCCGGTGTTGTATTGAACGATCAAGCCATCTCTCGTGTGAAAGTGATGGCCGAACTCGACATCACGGAGCGACGGATTCCGCAAGATGGCCGCTTCAAAGTGAAAATTCGTGGACGGGAAATTGATTTCCGAGTTTCCATCATGCCCAGTGTTTTCGGAGAGGATGCGGTGATTCGGGTGCTGGACAAGGAACACCTGAGTCAACAGTCCAGCGGACTGACGCTGAACTACCTGGGTTTTGACGAGGCGACTAAATCGATCATTCGCTCCCTATCGGCACAACCCTACGGCATGTTATTGATCACGGGCCCGACGGGTAGCGGTAAAACCACCACGCTGTATGCCGCCATTTCAGAAGGCAACGATGGCCGCAGCAAGATCATCACCATTGAGGACCCGGTTGAATACCAGATGGCTGGGGTCTTGCAAATACCCGTCAACGAAAAAAAGGGACTGAGTTTCGCCAAAGGCTTGCGATCCATTTTGCGACATGATCCCGACAAGATCATGGTAGGCGAAATCCGAGACGGCGAAACTGCCCAAATTGCTGTCCAGGCGGCTCTGACCGGTCACTTGGTTTATTCCACCGTGCATGCCAACAATGTCTTTGATGTGTTGGGCCGGTTCGAGCACATGAAGGTGGAGCCTTACATGTTTGTCGCTGCGCTCAATGGCATTGTGGCCCAGCGTCTGGTGCGGGTGTTTTGTCCTCAGTGCCACGGCGCGGGCTGCGCGCATTGTCGTCAGACTGGCTTCAAGGGTCGATGCGCCATAGGTGAGTGTCTGATCATGGACGATGACATGCGTGAACTGATTGCACGACGCGCACCCATCACGTCGATCAAAGCAGCCGCAAAAGAAAGAGGTACTGTGCTGTTGCGAGAATCAGCCGAGGCCTTGGTGCGCGAGGGACGCACCAGCCTGGAAGAGATCAACCGAGTGACGTTTTCGCGCTAACAGTGTGTCAACCCTGGCCGCACAGCGCGGACACAAACAGGCGGACTGGACTCGCCACTCAATTGCCCGAGGTGGTTGCGCTTGAATTCGGTGCTGGCGTACCAACACCGGGGGGCATCTCAAAGACGGGCATATTGCCGGTTTGTGGTGCGACAGGCGTGTTGGGTACGTTGCTCGGCACCGGGACGCCCGGGGTAGTCGCAGGTACGGCGGGCACGACACCAGGCACGACACCGGGTATGACAGGTGTGCCAAAGGTACTGATTCCTCCCGACTGCCCCATGGGGGTAAGCGGCGTGAGCAGCGGGCGCGGTGTCGCGGGTGCAGCCGTTGGGGTGACGGGCCGTGGGGGTGAAGAGACGGGTATGGAGGGGTTGGTGGGTCCACCACGTGTAGATGTGCTGCTGCGTGCATCGGTGCCGGCTTGGATTTGTAGCAAATCGTCACTTGGCCGGTAGATGTTTTTGAGTACACGCGGCGTGATGGAAAGCAGAATTTCTTTTTTCAAATTGGACTTGGTCGGGCTTTGAAACAGCCGGCCTAGCAAAGGAACTTCGGCAATCCCTGGCACCTGATTGGTGGTGCTTTGTTCATCACTGCGGATCAAACCGGCCAGAATTTGCATTTCACCGTCACGCAAGGTGAGGGTGGTCGAGACATTGCGAGTGCCCAATTGATAGGCGGTGGTGCCGTTGTTGACAATCTTGTCTGTGATCGAGCTGTCCTCCAGCACGGTTTTAATCACTACTTGCCCATCAAGCTGGATAACAGGTTCAAATTCCAACTTGATGCCCACGTCCAGATAACTGACCGATGAACTTGAGACCCCGGTCACCGTGCCCGGATAAATGGTGGAGGTGATGACCGGCACCTTGTCTCCCACGTGAAATTTGGCTTTTTCCCGGTTGCGAATTCGAATTTTCGGATTGGCAAGCACTTTGGTAATGGCTGCCTGGCTCTGCATGTTAAGTTGTAACAAGGTGCTGAGACCGGAAACATTGATATTTGAACGCGACAACGAATTGAGCGCATCCAGGGTGATGGGGCTTGCGACGCCCCAGGTGACCTGTGTGGGTAACTGAATGCCGATGGCGCTGGAGAGAGAGTGGTTGAATTCGATGATTTCCACTTCTAGCATGACCTCGGGCTCGGGTTGATCATGGGCAGCTAAGAGTTTTTCAGCCGCCAGAATGTTTTTGGCACTGTCACGCACTACCAGCACACTGCGTTTGGCATCCACATGAACATCGGTCATTTTCAATGCCGTCTTCAGCAAATTGCCCATTTCCTTGGGGTCGGCACTTTCAATGAAAAAATTGCGAACCACCAACTCTTGGTGTTCCTTGTACTTCTGAGCGGTGGCTTGATAGATGAAGACGGTGTTGGTGTTGGCTACACGCATCTCCAGACCATTGGCAGCCAGAATTTGTTCCAGTGCCTCTTCGAACGGCACGTCGCGCAAGCTGACGGTGGTGGTGACATCGGACTTTAGATCACGATCGAGCACAAAGTTGATTTTGTGGCTGAGCGCCAAAGCCTCAAAGAGCATTTTGATGCTGCCGTTGCTCACAGACAAGGTGACGGGTTTGAGCAAGTTCTCGTCCAGGGTGGCGATGCCAGCCACTTTGCCTTGCTTGGATTCCAGCAATTGCAGTGCAGCACGGGCGCGCTCGTTGGTTGGTTCTTCAGCCAGCAAACGGCGAAACTTGGATTTGGCATCTTGTGTTCGTCCAACAGAGGCCGCCTGTGAGGCCTCTTGATAGAGTTTTTCGCGCAGCAGAATTTGCTCGATCAGTTTGAGCTGCTCGATGGCACGTAGGTTGGATGGATCCAGCAGCAACACCTTCCGGTAGGCTTCCATGGCCTTTTCTGGAGACGTCCTGATGGCCACAGCACCTTCGCCCAGCAACGAGTCGATAGTTTTTTCTCGGGCGATTCGCAAAGAATACTGATACTCTGCGTTTTGAGGATTGGCTTTCAATGCTTGTTCAAACGCCTGGACGGCGCCGGGCCAGTCCTGTTCGGCCATGCGTTGTTTGCCAATGCGCACAGCATCTGGGCCGGCGCAAGAGGCCAACAATCCCGTGAACGCCAAGAGACAGGAGAGAGCGTATTTCATGGCGCTGTGTTGAACGGATATTGAAAGGTTTGACCGGTGGGCAAATGCTGCAGTGTCATGGCTTGCGTCTCAAGGGTCAACAGTTTCCAGTCTGGATTGATATTCTGACCTGCCTCGACGGCAGTGACGGTTTTATCCGGACCCAATAAAAATACGGAGTGTTGCGAACCTTGGCTGATTTGACCAAAGTACTCGAATGCAAATTGCTCCTGAGGCGAGGGGGGCGCCAGGGGCTCTGGTTTTGCACTTAACTCTTGGGCAGCTTTGGCCGCTGCCGCAGCGGCAGCTACCTGTAGAGATTGAAAGATATCCCTGACCTGGTCTCGAGCAATCTCCCGAACTGGCCAGCTGGCAGGAAGATCTGCGATGACCGATGAACGCACTGTAGAAGGTGTTGCACTTGGGTTCGCCAAAGTGATGGGACGAGCTTGGCGCTCAGAAGTGGTGTCCGGTTCGCTCTCGGGGCCCATCAAGGCGCTGACCAGCAAGGTCAGTGCCAGCACCGCCCAGAGCCAGTGCTTTTTGAGATCTGCAAGATATCGGGCGTGATCCATGGAGTTCAGTGGGTTCGATCGTTCGGTGTCGATGACTCAGCGTGGGCGTACATCACAAACTGCAGTTGCACTTTGAGCAATGCGGCATTACCGGTGGCGTGCGAAATATTCATACTTTCTAATCCAGTGGCCAGATCGTGATGAAGCACATCGCGGATGAACAGCCGGACGGCGGGATAACTGGCTTCCATCTCGGCTTGCATGAGTGTTTTGTTCACCCCAAGTGACTCTGAGCTGTCTTTGTAATTGACGCTCTTGATGCGCACAGCATGCTTCGTTGCCAATGCATGCCAGGTGACCAGTCGCTCAGCCTCGTCGGGTAACTCCTTTAACACCTTGGCATAGTACTGAATACGTTGCAGCGGAACCGGTTCAACCAGGGTGTCGGACATCGGTGTTCGCAAGCGCCGTTGAACCGATAACGCCAGGCGATCGCGTTCTTCCTGGCGTGGAGACAGCCACAACCACTCATGGGCCAGTTGCAGCAATAACAAGGCTAGCGCTGCACTGATGATCAGGTGGCGTCTGGCGAAGCGCGGAACGAAAGATGGAAACTTCATCATGGCCTAGGGTTTCCAACCCAACTCCACTACGGCACGCCAAGGATACGGCGTGCTGGTCTCTGCCTGGATCTCGGAGATCAGGCGTGCGCTGGTGAAGCGTCTGTCTCGATCAAGCGACTCTACAAACGCCATGACGGTGGGAAAGTCCTTGGCCATCACCTTGATCTGGACCGAGGAGCGGTTCATCTGTGGTTGTAATGACTCCAGCCAGAGTCCACCTGGCACCGCAGATTCCACGCCCAGAAGCAAATCCTCCCAGGGCGTGGACAGCTGGTGGAGCATCTGGCGGATCGCTTGACTGGTTTGCGTTTGCTCAGGGCTGAGCGCATGGGCAACAGGACGGGCTTTGCGGGAATGGTTCAGCACCTGCTGTTCAAGTTGCGCAATCTCTTGTTGAACCGAGAGGTAGCGCCATGCGTTGAAGGCCACCAGAACTAACAAGAGGGTGGCACTGCTGGCCCCCAAGATGCGTTGCTGTCTGGTTCTCCAAAAGGCTGGACGCGCCAGATTGAGGTCTATCCAGTTTTTCATGAAAATTCTCGCCCCACGAATTGCTGCCAAGTGGTCAACCGACCCTTCCAGGATGGGGAGATAGGCAGAGCAGGTGTCGTGACGGTCCACCCAGCAGCTTGCAACGTCGACATCCAGACAGCCGATGGCACGAATCGATGGGGGTCAATCACCTCCACCAGTCCTTTGGTGTCACCCAGTAACCGATGGTGTCGCTCCAATAGCAAGAGGAGTGCGTGTTCCATCTGACCATTGCGAGGATGGTTCCAGTATCCCCGGAATTGTTTTTGTTGAATACACACCAATGTAAGGTGATGTTGGCTGACTATGACACACCAGCGGTCCGAGGGGGGAGTTGCATGTAGGACACGTAGAGTTTCTAGGCTTTGTGTGCCCAGAAAGGCTAGCTGACTCTGGCTGCTGGCCAGCGTCAGCTGCAGCCGTCGAATCAGGGTCTGCGGGCAGGCGATGGCCAGGATGGAGTGGTTGAGGGCGGTCCAGTCCACATGCCACGTGTCCATTCCATCGCTGAAACGCTGCCGTAACTCTGCAAGCGCGAATCGATGAATGTCGTCCTCTGCCCGAATTCCATCGGGAAGGGGCAATGCCATACCCGTTACCCAATGATCGGACACCATCACCCGCAATTGCTGGCGCTTGAACGAAGCACTTTGCCAAAGGGAGTCCCATGCACCCAAAGCGGTCTCCATGTCCCAGTGGCTACTTGGCCCAGGCACGACCTGCCACGGTTGTTCAGCCTTAGGGTGGTGCAAGACGATCCGATCAGGTGACAACCCAAGCCAACACGCTGCACGAGAGGGCAACGCGGGTCTGAATGAAGGCCGCAACCGATGCAAAACATCCAGGGAAAGTGACATCCGAAATCCTTGGGGTGACGTAGTCTGAGCTCAGAGATACGCACGGCTAATTTTCTCATTATGCGTCATCCTATCTTGGGCCTACTCGCTGATCAACTCAAACAACGTCGTTCGCCCTTATGTTTCGGAATCACCAAAATAATCTCCAAGGCGGCAGGGGCAACTCAAGTCGTGTTTCAAGGTTTATTGACCCAGAACCCAGTGGAGGGCGAGAGCGTCTTGGCCCCAAACGACTGATACTGCTTGCTCTGGATGTAGGTGTCCAGCGTGTTGTTCGCCTGCAGGCTTGGCGCGTAGAACTGCCAACTGGTCAGCGTCGCATCCCACGCCCACAGGCTGATCACGTTGCCCGGAATCACCCCCGGCGATGGCGGTGTGGTGCTCAGCGTCAGGTTGAACGCCGCAGGCGTTGGGCTATCCCCCGTCGCAATCAAGCTCCAGCCCTGACGTAAAGCCTTGGTGCCCGCGGTCCTGAAGTCTGCGCTGCTCACCACCCCGATGTTCGTCACATTGGGCGTGAGCGTCCAGTCCACCGCCGCATTGACCCAGAAACCCTCTCCCGCGCTGATGGTGCTGAGCACCTCATAGCTCTTGCTCTGGGCATAAGCCTGCAGCTGAGCGCTGGTGAGGCTGGGTGCGTAGAACGCCCACGCCGATTTGTCCGCCAGCCACTTCCATACCGTGGTCACCAGACTCTTGTCACCAAATGCCTTGGTCACATCCACGTCGGAGGCGTAACCGTTACCCACCAGGTTCCAGCCCTTGACCAGACTGACCTGCGTGGCCGCCACGGTGGTCGTGGTGGTGCTGGCGACCGTCGTTGTGCTCACCGCTCCGCCCGTGCCGATCGTGCCCCCCGAGCCTAGTGTGGTCGTCGTTGTGCTTGCCACCGTTGTGCTTGTTGTCGCTGTCGTGGTCGTTGTTGTACTGGTCGTGGAGGCACTCAAGGTATTGGTGCCCCCCGTGCCATCCACATTGGCCGCCGTGAAGTTGACCGTGGCCACCTGGGACGCGTTGCCACTGGGGTCCACCGAGCTGATCTGCGCCGTGTAGGCCCCACTGGGCATCAAGTTCCCCAGCACCACCTGGTGCTGCTGGGTGTAGGCCAGATCCCCCGCACTCTGCGGCGTCTGCCCCGCTGGCCCGTAGCTCACCCGGCTGTCGCTGAGCTTGTCCGTCTTCCAGGTGATGGTGGCCGTGCCCGCTCCCGTCTGTACATCCGGTCCCGCCACAATCTGTGGCAACTTGCTGTCTGGGTCGGGCGGCGTCTGGAACTGCCCCACCTCCTGGATCACCGTGTTGCCACTCAGATCCGTCGAGGTCACCGTCACCTTGTAGGTGCTGCCCGCGCTCAACCCCGTCACAGCCAGCTGGTGGTTGGCGTTCAACGCGCCGTCCACCCCCACCTTGGGCGGCTCATCAAAGCTCACATTCGTCACCACCACCTGCGTATCGGCCGCCCGGTTGGTCTGCCACTGCACCACCGCCTTGTCGGGGGCTACGTACCCCACCGCCGGAGGCGTCTCAAACACCGGGGGTACCGTCACCGCAGCCGCCTGCGTCTTGAAGCTCACCCCAGCTACGTCTGCCGAGACCTTGCCCGCCGCATTGGTGGACTTCACCTGCGCGTAGTAGGTGGTGTTGGGCACCAGGTTCACCAGCGTGACGCTGTGCTTGGCCACCAACTTGGCCTGGCTCTCGGTCTGGGTCAGAGCGCTTGAGCTGGTGCCATAGCTCACCACGCTGCTGGAGGGCTGGTCCGTCACCCAGGTGAGCACCGCGCTGGTGTCCATCACCGTGCCCACCGTTGGCAGGATCACCACCTGGGGGCCTGCAGCCTGCGCGGCCGCCTGCGTCTTGAAGCTCACCGTCTTGGACAGGGTGGGGCCGTTGCCCAGTGCATCGGTGGAGGACACCGTCAGGTAGTAGGTGGTGTTGGGCAAGAGGCCGGTGATCTGCTGCGAATGCGCCGTCAGCAGCTTGGGATCGGTCAGCACACCGTAGGCGGTGCCATCGTTCCAGGACACCCCAGAGACCGAGGGTTCGTCGGTGACCCAGGTGACGGTGGCGGACTTGTCCTGGATGTTGGTGATCAGGGGGCCGTTGGTGATGACCGGTGGCGTGGTGTCTGGTGCGGGTAGCGTCAACCCAGTGACCACACGGGAGGTGGTGGGGCCGTTGCCTGCGGCATCAGAGGCAGTCACCCGCACTTGGTACGGTGTCTTGCTTTCAAGACCCGTCAACTCAGTGCGGTGCACCAGGCTGTACCCGGTCTCCATGGGTGTCGAGATTGCCGAGGCTAAGCCGGTCCCGAAGAACACCTGTCCTTTGGAGGGCTCGTTGGTGGTCCACTCCACCACCAGGCTGTTGTGGGTACGAGCGGTGATGGTGGGACCCAGCACGATGACAGGAGGCACCACATCAGCCGCGGCGGAGGTAACAAAAGTCGCGGTGGCATTGGTGGGGCCATTGCCCGATGCGTCGGTTGCGCTCACCGTGACGGTGTAGCTCTTGGCAGGCGCCAGGCCCGTCAGCTGAACGCTGTGGGTGGTGGCCAATACCGTGTCTGTAACGTTGGCACCCGCACCGCTCACCACACCGGTCGTTGGCTCGTCCGTTTGCCATTCGAGAACAGTCGAAGTGGTCCTCACGGACTTGACTAGGGGGCCGCTGATGATGACTGGGGGGGCTGAGTCTTTGAATGGAAGGATGACGCGAAGTACTTTCTTTCCGTCACCGATGACATATCCGCCAATGGCTGCCTCTGAGAAGTTCGAGTAGGCATCTGGCGTGACGGTGACTGTGTAGACAGATTGGACGCTGAGGTTAGGAAACACCCAAAGCGAGAAATCACCGTTGCCGTCCGAAGAATTGTTAAGCCTGGCGGTATCGCTGGCAACGGAACCCTTGTCTCCCGCCCCGGTGGCAGCAACTCTTACCCCTGAAACACCAACCCCATTGGCGTCTGTGATTTTTCCTTTAAGCAGGACCAGAGGCAATTCGATGTCCTCGCTGAGGCCACCGATGGGTATAGTGATGATCTTGCCATGGTCGAGTGTGTCAGGTGCACCTGCGGGGAGCGTTCCCGAGGTACAAGGCGCTGAGGCATTCAGGTCGGGGCAATACTGCCACCGCTTGGTCGCAGTCACATTGATCTGATACTTGCCGGGTGAGAAGGTCAGACTGAATCTGCCATTGCTGTCGGATTTGAAATTTTTAATCCAACGCCCGTCCATGTCCATGAGCGCTATGTTGGCGCCTGGAAGTGCGATATCACCCATTGTTATGAGGCGGCCGGTCCAAGTAGCCGACTGCAGCAAGGGAATGGTTAAATCGGTCCCGTTCTGGTAATAGCCCGTCAATGAACTCGCGCCATAGCCTGAATCGGACGGCGGAGTGACCTGGATGTTGTAACTCGAAGAATTGTTGGGATTAATCAATGTTCCATATGAGAAATTTCCATTTATGTCGGTGTAAGTGCTGACGGAAGTCAAGCCATACAAGTAGACCATGGACCCATTGATGGACTCGCTGAAATTAGTGAATCCAGAGTTCGAAACCAATGCACCGGCGATGCCGGCTCCAGCGACATCGGTGACTTTTCCATTGATTTGGACAAGAGGCAGCTGAATGTCCTGGCTCAAGCCTTCCGAAGGAATGGTGATAACTTGGCTGTAGGACACTGAATCTGGTGTGCCCTGCGGGAGTAGCCCAGTCGTGCAGACATCAGAGGTGCTGGGGCAATAGCTCCATCGTCTGCCGGCATCGATGTTAACCCGATACTGCCCAGGCGGGAGCGTCACGCGGAACCTGCCCTTATCGTCGGTGCGGGTGTTCGCATAGCCATTGTTCCCGTCTAGACTCGCGACCCCGATCAGGGCGCCTGGATGCACGATTCCACCCAAGCCTTTGAGGTACCCGCTCCAGAGGGAGGATGGCTGCAGTGCAATGGTCACAGAGGCCCCGTTCTGAGGGATTTTGATTCCAGTCATTGGGGTGGTGGCGTAGCCGGAATCCGAAGGCGGTGTGGCCACGATCGCATAGCCAGAATCCTCCTTAAAGTCGGGAAACGCCCAGAAGGAGAATTCTCCAAGGCTGTCCGTAGCGACAGGCGGGTCGTAACCAATGCGGGTGAAGCCATATCTATAGGCCATTGGGTCGTTCAGCAAGTCTGTCGAGTCACTTGCTTCGTAGGCCAGGATCTGAATCCCCGCCATCCTGGTGCCGCTGCCATCCACGACTTTTCCCCTCACCCACACAAGGGGCAGTTGAATGTCTTGGTTCAAGCCACCCTGGGGGACCGTGATCGCCTGTATGTAATGAAGCCAGCTAGGCTGATCTTGGGGGCGGTTACCTTCAACGCACCCATCCCAGTGGTCGACGTCGGGGCAGTAGCGCCAATACCTGTACGCATTTATCTCAAACTGATATTGCCCGGGTGCGATGGGTAAGCTGAATTGCCCATGGTCGTCGGCTTGGGTGGCGCTGATCCACTTTCCATTCAGGCTCTTGATGCCAATGTTGGCACCAGGCATAGCGATGCCATCCAAGCCTTTCAGAGAGCCACTCCAACGGGTGTCGATGTTGGCCGGCATCAACAAAATTGTTTCGCTCACGCTTTGATCTGAAATGACTACGCCGTTGATGCGACTAGGAGAAAAGTCCCCTGATATGGGGGGCTTGATCGAGAGGTTGTAGGTTCCGTTGCTGACCTCAAAGGAAAAGAAGCCGCTCAGATTTGTCGTAGCGGTATTCAGGTTCGCACCCGTCTTCGCGTCGAAGAGTGTCAGGCTGACGCCACCCAATGTGGCGCTGCCTCCATAAATGGTCCCGCTGATCGTATGAGAGAACGCATGGCCTGCGCACAGAACCCAGCCAGCCCAGAAAATGACCAGTCTGATCATGGCGAGGAGGCTGAGGGGACCTATTTCTTTGAACATTCTTCGAAAACCCCCACGGCCATGGCATACGAATCTCAGTCGTGATGAGGGAGCTAAGTTTGCTGAAGAAGCGATTGAATTGGCCATTAGCTCAGTGGATGAGAGGCATTAATGAATGACCAATCGAGCCTTGCTCCTCTGACCGACGCTGGCCTGAATCTGTCAACAGCCAAAAATTGGGATGCATTTTTTAGTCTTCGTCAAATTGTTAACCAAAATGCCTATCAAGCGAATCATGCAAATTCAAAAAGAACTGGAGAACAGTGCTGCGCCCTGGCAGCAAAGGGAAAAAAGTGCCGTTTTCACGATGGGACCTCGACTGGAAGAAAGGCCTAGGCCGCAAGGGTGGTGCAGAATCCAAGATAGTCCATGGTAAAGAAACGGGCTAAGTGTAATGACCCACCAGTTTCTGCACAGGTCAAGCTGCTAATTTGAACATTTCAAATGCCTGGTTTGGGGTCTTCATCTTCAGCGCCTGGTGTGGTCGCCGATGGTTGTAGAACCCAATCCAGTCTCC
>VEQI01000411.1 GCA_018883305.1 Limnohabitans sp.
GCTGTGGCGCGAGGGCGCGTTGCACCGGGTGGGGGCCTTCGACAAAATCTGGAGCGTTGGCATGAGGCGTGCCATTTCTTTCATCATCCATCTGTTGATGCTGTCATTGCTCTGGGTGCTGGTGGTGGTTGGCACAGACTTCACGTTGAATGCCGGCGAAACCACGCCTTTCCTTCAGGCGAACAAGATTTATTGGTACATGGCCATTCCTTCAACCAGCTTGGTGATGACGGCCTACAGCTTTGTGGCGATCTACAGGCTTTGGAAAGACCCTGCCTATGTAGAACACCAGGAAATGAGCACCCTGGGCTAACCTGAATCCTGATGAAACGACTTACCCAACACGTGGCCATTGTGACGGGCGGCGCTGGCGGCATCGGTGCCGCAACCGCTCAGCTGTTTTGTGAGCATGGCGCCAGCGTGGCGCTGGTGGACTTGCCGGACTCTCCCCTGCAAGAGGTGGCTGCGTCCATCCGCGATGCCGTACCCGATGCGCAAGTTCTTTGCATTCCATTGGACTTGGGAGAGGAAGCTGCAGTCCGCGAGGTCGTGGCGCAAACACTGCGTCAGTGGGGCCAGTTGGATGTGGTGGTCAACAACGCAGGCATGCGCTCTTATGAGCCCTTGGCCGCCACGACAGCGGAGATGTGGCAGCGCATTTTGTCGGTGAATTTGCTCAGCTATGCCTATCTTGCGCGCGAGGCACTCCCAAGTTTGCGGGCCAGCGCCAACGGGAACATTGTGAACATTGCGTCCACGCATGCCGTGCACGCACGTGCAGGCATGGGGCAATACGACGTCACCAAAGCGGGCATTGTGTCGCTCACGCGCACGCTGGCCTTTGAAGAAGCGCAGCATCGTGTGCGCGTCAATGCTGTGTGCCCAGGCGCTACGCTGACGCCTTTTCATATCAAGCGTGCCGCCACCGCGAACCCCTCGGGCGTGGATTTGAAAAACGCCAGGTTTGAGCAAAATTTGCAAAAGCGCTGGGCTTCACCGCGGGAGATTGCGTATCCCATCCTGTGGCTGGCATCCCCGGAGGCATCGTTTGTGACGGGAAGCAGCATCATGGCCGATGGTGGGACCATTGCCTGACCGACCCAACGCTTAGCTCAAGCGGCTTTACCTAGCAAACTCATCGCCTGCGCCTGCGCCTGACTCGCATTGGTCGCCACAAAATCGGCATTCACTTCTTCCGCCAAATTGGGCCGCAGAAACGCCTGCGTGCCACCCACCACCACCAGCAAATTTTTGTTTTTGCTGACGCTGCGGCAGCGAGAAATCAGCTGGTGAATCAGCAGCAGGTCGTGCTCCACCGCCAGGGTCACGCCCAGCAGGTCGAAGGACTCGTGCGCCAAAATTTCGGGCACATTTTCAAACTTCACATGGGGGCCGGAGGTCACCGACCAGCCATGCCAGTTGAAAATTTCTGCCGCCACAAACGAGCCCAGGGTGTGGCTGCTTTGGCTGGGGTAGGTGATGATCACCTTGTGCGGGTTGTCTGGCTTTTGGTGCATGCGCAGACGCTCATCGGCAATTTCAAACACCAACTCTTCCAGACGTTGCGTGCCCAGCTTCACCGCTGAATAGGAAATGCGGTCATACGACCACCACTCGCCCAGCACCATGGCGGCACCGGTGATGGCTTGCACCAGAAATTGTTCGGCGTCGGCGCTCTCGCGCATCAGGGCGGTGGCCACCTTCTGAAAGCCTTCGGTGTCAAAGTCAATCGAGGAGGCCGCGAGTTCGCGAACCAGATCTTGCGAAAATGTGGGATGGACCTGCGTGTGATCAAAGCGCTCGGCGTACTGGCGTGGCAAAACAAAGCCCATCAAGGCTTGTTTGCGTGCGGCATCGGTTGCGCTGGAAGTGTCCAATGAGTGGGCCTGTGTAAAAATGCCGAAAAGGCCATTTTGTCATTTTATGAGAACATTTAGAAACGTCAATCAAAAATGACACCACATTCCCACCGACAGTCCCTCCGCGGACTGGGCGTCTTTTTCCGGCCCTACCGTCTTCAGATCGCGCTGGCGGCGGTTTTCCTGCTGTTGGCGGCGGGCGCCACCTTGGCCTTCCCCTGGGCCATGCGCCGCCTGATCGACGACGGCCTGATGGCGCAAGCCAGCTCGGCGGCCCTGGCCACGGGGTTTTTGGAGCTGTTGGCGGTGGCCGTGGCCCTGGCCTTTTTCTCGGCGGCGCGCTACTACATGGTGAGCTGGCTGGGCGAGCGCATCACGGCCGACCTGCGACAAGCGGTGTATGCCCATGTGCTGCGGCAAAGCCCTTCGTTTTTTGAGGTCACGCAGTCGGGCGAGGTGTTGTCACGCCTGACCAATGACACCACCTTGGTGCAGACCGTGGTGGG
Organism: Limnohabitans sp.; assembly: GCA_018883305.1. GTDB lineage: Bacteria > Pseudomonadota > Gammaproteobacteria > Burkholderiales > Burkholderiaceae_C > Limnohabitans. Next base: position 2,366 of record VEQI01000411.1, read on the forward strand.
CTCGTCGCTCTCGATGGGCTTGCGCAATTTGGTGATGGGCCTGGGCGCCTTGCTGATGCTGGTGTGGAGCAATGCCTGGCTGATGCTGCAAGTGATTGCCGTGCTGCTGGCCGTCATCTTGCCCAGCGTCTACCTGGGCCGGCGGGTGCGCAGCCTCTCTCGCGCCAACCAGGACCGCCTGGCCGATGCCAGCGCCTTGGCCGGCGAGGTGCTCAATGCCATTCCGGTGGTGCAGGCTTACACCGCC
>VEQI01000073.1 GCA_018883305.1 Limnohabitans sp.
TACTTCCAATTCTTCAAGCAGGACTGATTGCAAAGAGCAACCTTCCGCGCCTGGACATTGGCCACTGCATTGTCATCAACGGCACCCAATCCTTTTGCCAAGCGGTTCGTCTGTCAGATGGCAACGTGGGGTTGACCATCGATGCGGGCGATGCAGTCAGCTTGGATCGTCACTTCCTCAAATTCCTCGCTACGGCTTGCGAGTCAGATGCTTTACCAGCCTCTGAGGTCATTCAGTCCCCAGGCGGTCGGAGGGCTGACTGATGGCGGGCGACTGGATCAAGATGCGGTCGGATCTGCATACACATCCCAAGGTTGTCCGCATTTCGTCCGCATTGCATGCGGACAGGTTGCGGGTCATCGGGGGATTGCATGCCGTTTGGTGTCTATTCGATGCCCATTCAGAAGATGGATCTTTGGATGGCTACTCGCTTGACGCAATTGATGAACTGATTGGCTGGGCTGGATTTGCGAACGCTTTGCAGTCGGTTGGATGGTTAGTTTTTGCCGGTGACTCTGTGTCCCTGCCAAGGTTTGATGAGCACAACGGTCGAAGTGCCAAACGGCGTGTCATGGAGACCGAGCGCAAGCGCCGCGAGCGATTTGCACATGGTGCAGAACAATCGTCCGCATCCGAAGCGGACACAAAACGGACCAGAGAAGAGAAGAGAAGAGAAGATACTTCTTCACTATGTTCAGAAGTAGAGACTCGCGCTTCGCCGGGCCACGGCTCACGCCTACCAGCCGACTGGGAGTTGCCTGACGCCTGGGCACTGTGGGCCAAGACAGAGCGCCCGGACCTGAACCACAATGAGACAGCCGCCCGCTTTGCCGACTACTGGCACGGCGTACCGGGTGCCAAGGGCCGCAAAGCCGACTGGCTTGCAACATGGCGCAATTGGGTCAGAAGCGAAGCTGGCCCAGCTCGTCGCAAATTCGACCCCAGCTCAGGCACCGCTGGAACTCCCATTGTTCGCCCCGTGACTGTCATAGAGCAGGATGGAACGGTGTTGGACAACTTCGGCTCCGCGCCTTATTGATGCGGAGATCCGAATGGCACAACAGATAGAAATCAGCCAGTGGCACGCAATACGACAAATCAACGGTCGCCGCCTGTCCCTGATGGATCACCTTTTCAACCGCCTGGACGGGATGTATCCGCAGCGCTGGCGCGCCGCATTTCCAAGTGAGCACGCAGTATCCAATTGGCGCGAGGCATGGGCTGACGCCTTCATCGATTCCGGGATTACGCCCCAGCAGGTGGCAGATGGCATCCGCGCATGTCAACGCCTGTATCCATGGCCGCCATCGATCACGGAATTCCTCAAGGCCTGCGCGCCGCAGTTGGACGCTGAGGCCGCATTCAGCGAGGCCTGCGAGCAAATGCGCCTGCGCGAGGATGGCCGCGACAAGTGGAGCCACCGCGCCGTGTACTGGGCAGCCGTGGAGTTTGGCACATGGGACCTGCGCAACGCATCCTGGCAGACCGCCAAGGGCCGATGGACGCGCCTGCTTTCGGAAAAACTGGCCCAGCAGGATCTGCCCGAGGTGCCGCCGCGCCGCGATGCACTGCCAGCGCCAGGTAAAGCAACCGCAGATCCTGCGAAGGTGCGCGCTCTCATGGATGACTTGCGCAAGAAGTTGGCAATTCGCCCCGCATCAAGCGCCAGTCATGACCAAAAAAACGGAAGGAAACCGGGATGAGTATTTTTACCTGGGGCATGCAGTCGCTCGTCAGTGCCAAGCCAGAAGAGTCCAAGAACGAGCGCTACAACCCGCGCCCGCCCGGTGTGATTCGTGAGGGCAGCGTCACGCATGCTGTTTGGCATTTCCTTAATGCCAACCGAGGCAAGTGGTATTCACGCTATCAGATCCTCAACAACATCGGTTGTACCGACAAGTCAGCTGACTGGGCGTGTCTTTTCCTGAAGGAGCAAGGGCTCATCGAGTCCTGCCCAGACCATCGCAACTCGCGTTACCTACGTTATGCAGTCACCACAAAAAACCCCTCAGCGCAGATCTCAGAGCCCCGATCTCAAGCGAGCGAAAAGGGCCTGGCGCGTGATGAAGCGCCGATGCCTGGAGCCGGGGTTCAAGGATTGGTCACGGTACGGCGGAGCGGGGATTCTGATGCAGGGTGGTGGTGAACGGGCAATTCATGACGGCAGCGCAGGCGGAGAGGGCCCTGGGCGGGCCAACACGAACCAGCATTCTCGAAAGGTGGAATGCGGGTTACAGCCTGGAGCAACCGATTCAGCAAAGACGGGACCAGCGCGCACGCAGGATCGTTTGGGGCGATCAAGACTTGTCCCTGAGTCAGTGGGCGCGCTTGCTGGGCCTGCCCTACAAAACCCTCTATCAGCGCATCAATCGGGGCATGCCGCTTGAAAAGGCCATGACCCAACAACGCCACGTCACCAGCACAAAACCAAAACCTGAAAGACCACACCATGAGCCACGACCGACTTGAAAACTACCTGCACACCAGCCTTTCATGCGCTGGGTTCGTCCTATTGGACGCAGAGCTTGCATGCGGAATGCGGCCCGACCTTTGGGGCGCAAACGGAGGCCTGGAGGCCGCCTACGAAATGGCTCGGCCCCATAACGCCAACAAGATCAACGCCATACCTGGCCAGCGGTTCTTGCTTCGATTGAAGGGCCATGGCCGTGACATCGAAGTGATCGCCCGCAGTGCCGACATGCTGGATCAGCGCATCACGTGGGCCACTGGCCGTGAAGTGCTGGACTTGATCCCGCACGCCGAACTCGAAGGCGTGGCCATGCCAGACCCAGCAATGGCCGCCAAGCCAAGGGCCAATCGCATTAGCGATGACCTGTATCACGGGACGCCCACTGCCGAACCAGGCAGGACATGCGGCCAGTGTGATCGCCTGGCAGTGTCGGGCGCGTGCACATCCGCCAAGGACAGCGGCATTACGCAACCAGCTGCAAACGTCCTGCGCCGCTGCCTGGTATTCGTCCCATTGTGGGGATCTGACGATAGCCGAACGGGCCTGGAGCTATGGCCTGAAATTGCCCACGCGAGGATTCAGTCATGAGACAGATCGATGACGCCACCTGGGAAACGATGAAATCGATCAAGGCGCACAGCGAGTTCCAAGCCGTTCAACTGGCTGGGCACGACCGCCGCGAAGCCTTGATCCATAAAGCAGCCAGCGAAGGGTTGACACCAGCCGAGATAGAGCAGGCCCGTTCTCTAGAGGCTTTGCAGCGCCAAGAGATGGATGAGGCCGCCGAGCGCCGCGAGCAGTCTGAGGACTGAGCAACAAAAACAGAATAGGACCACCACACATGCAAGCCACACAAGAAGGCCGCGACCTGTTTGCAGAGGCAGGTATTGCACCAACACCCAGCCGCAATTCAGAAACCCGCACGGGCCGAGACCTCTTCTCCGAGGCGGGCATCAAGCCATCAAGCGCAGGCCGATTTGTGCCCGACGATGACGGCGGATCACACGGGCGATTCGTGCCTGACCAAATCGATGAATTTTTGGGTGAGAAACCCGCCAAGTCCTCCCCGCAGTCGATTGATGAATTCCTTGGCACAAAGGGCAAGAGCAGGCCCGAGCGTGGTGTTTTGAACATGATTGCAGACCTGGGCCTGTCGTTCTTGCAAGGTGCCAAGGGCACAGCCCGGTCCATCAGCGCAGCGGGCAACACCGTGAGCGGCGACCTCAAGGATGTGGAGCGCGCCGCAGCCGATCAGCGGGCCGCCTCAGAAGCTGGTCCACAGGCCAAGCGGGATCTGCTGGACGAGATCGAGCGCCGCAAGAAGGCGGACACAGCCCCTGGATTGGTGTCCGCAGTCAAGAACGTGGGTGGGGCCATGATCGACAACCCCGAGGGCACAGCCCAGTTCGTGGCCGAGCAAGCGCCCAATTCGGCGGTCTCGCTGGGGGCTGGCTGGGCAGGCGCAAAGGGTGGGGCACTTGCCGGGTCAGCTTTCGGTCCCGTTGGCACCGCCGTGGGCGGCATCGGCGGATTCTTGGGCGGCATGTTCCTGGGCAATTGGCTGCTGGAGACCGGCAGCAAAGCCATGGACAAAGCCGAGGGAGGTTTCACAGAAGCAGAGCGCGGTGAAGCCTTGCGCGAGGGCGCGACCAAGGGCGCGGTCATCACGGGCGTGGATGCACTGACCCTGGGAGTGGGTGGCAAGGTGGCCAAGAGCCTGAACAAGGCCGCCATCGAGGCCGGAGCACGTGCCGAGGCCCGTGTCCTGGCCGATGCTGGGGTGGACCTGGCCAGTCGCGCGGCCATCGAGAAAGCCCTGGCCGAGCCCGCATTACGCGAAGCCGCCAAGGCCGCAGGCCAGCAAGCGGCAAAGCAGGCCACCAGCATCAAGAGCAAAGCCGCCACGGCAGGCACAGGCATGGCCATGGAGACCGTGGGCGAGGGCACAGGCGAATACCTGGGCGAGATGGCCGCCACCGGCAAGGCCGATGTCTATGACGCCGTGATGGAGGCAGCCGCAGGCATGACCCAAAGCGGTCCTGAAACCGCCTGGAACATGCGCAAAGCCAGCGGCAACGACTTGGACAGCCGAGGTATCGCGCGTGCAGGTGCACAAGCTGAGCCGGTCGGTTCGCCAGTCGCTGGCGGCATCACCAACCCGGCAGCGGACGCAAACCAGGCGGGCCAGCGCATCACAGCCGAGCGGGCCGTCGAGCAGCAGCGTGCAGCCGAGAGCGCCATACCCCAAGATCTGGCCAGCACGGGCCCGCAAAAGCGCCCACAGGAACGCCTGGCAGAACTGGAAATCCAGAGCCAGACCATGGGCCTGACCCCGGCACTGGTGTCTGAAAAGCAGGCCATTCTGGAAGGCATGCAGGCCGAGCGCGCCGATGCGCAGCCGCAGAGCATTGACCAGCAGCAGCCCGTCAGCCAGGTCTCGTCCGTTGGCCAAGTCCCCACCGCAGACCCGGCCAGCATCCAGCAAGCAGCGCCCATCACCAACTTCTGGACTTACGCCAAGTCCAAGGGCTACGCGCCCGGCCAGCTGCGTGTGGGCACGCCCGAGCATGCCGCCGTGAAGGCCGAATTCGACGCCCAAAAGACAGCGCCCGCCGCCCAGCGGGCATCGATCCTGCCGACCGTGGCCACCGGCACAAACAGTGCCGAAACTCCGACCGTCAGCGCCCCAGCCATGGGGCAGGACCTGAGCCTGCAAAACCGCGACCGCAGCCGGACCGCATCCGTGGTGCAAATGCAGGATATCGCCAACCGCCCGGACTACATGCGCCTGGGCCCGAGCCGCAGCCCAGACGCTGGCGCGCCCATGGTCTTTGCTGTGGCCGACGACATCAGCATGCACGTACCCGAGGGCAACGAGGGCCGGGTGGATGTCGCTGTCATGGCCGATGGCCAGCGCGTGCCCTTCCGCTATGCCGTGGTGGACGCCAGCAGCGTGCAGCCTTCCAACTTGGCCGATGGCAGCGCCAACCCGCTTTTCATGGGCAATGAGCCTGGAACCCTCAAGGCGCTGAACAACGGGCGCACGGCAGGCCTGCGCGCTGCCTACGAGCGCGGTACCGCCGATGACTACCGCCAGGAATTGATTGCGGACGCCGCAGCCCATGGCGTGCCGGTGGAGGCCATCGCCAGGACGCCCAATCCGATCTTGGTCCGGGTGTATTCCGAGGCCAGCAACACCCCGGACATGGCCACCAAGAGCCAAGGCCAGGGCTTGGGCATGTCTCCCGGCGAACTGGCCCGCCAGGACGCGCCCTTGATCGACGCTTCAGTGCTGGCCGTGTACCAGAGCGCCGATGTGACGAGCGCCGCCAATCGGGATTTCGTGCGCGCCTTCGTGGGCAAGCTGCTGGCCGCTGGTCAGGACGTGGCACCACTCATGACCGCTGAGGGCACGCTTTCACCCGCTGGCCGCACTCGCATCCAGGCCGCACTGATGCAGGCCGCCTACGGTGACGCTGACCTGGTGCAGGAGCTTTTTGACAGTCTCGATACCGACATCAAGAGCATTGGCGAAGCCCTCAAGGCCGTGGCTGGAGAGTGGGCCAACATGCGCGACTCAGCCCGGACCGGGGCGATCAACCCCGATGCCGACATCACCGGCAACCTGCTGCAAGCCATTGCCCTGATCCGCCAGTCTCGCCGTGACCACCAGGCACTGACCGAAATCGTCAGCCAACCGGACCTCATGACTGGCGAAGTGCCCGACAGCCTGACGGTGGGCCTGCTGCGCATGTTCCACACCGGTCCAAACCTCAGCCGTGCCGCAGGGCGTGACCGTCTGGTGCAGGATCTGCGCAACTACCTGGGCATGGCCATGACCACCACCGCCGAGCCCGACATGTTTGGCCAAACCGTGGCCCCCTTCACAATCGTTCAAAAACTTGCCACCTCTGGAGACAACAATGACAAGACCGCAACCCAAGAAAGCCAAGGACAATCCGACCGCCGCCCGGATGCTGGGGGCAGTGCTCAAACAGCGCGGCAAGCAGTCCATAGACCCGTCGATGACGGAAATGGGCGAGCAACTGGAGCAGATCGCCAAGGAAAACGAGAAACTGCCGCAGGGACCACTGGCCCCAGCGATGCGCAAACTGCGCAAGGCGATGACCCCGCCCAGTTCCAACTGAGCGCACCCACGCCGCAGGTTCTGCGTGACATCGAAGCTGGCATCAACGCCGTGGAGCAGCAACTGGCCGCCCAGCGCCAGCAGGACGAGCAGCGGGCCCAAGCCGATGCCGAGCGCGACAGCTTCACTCTGACCGGCAGCGACCGCGCCGCCGATGTGGCCGCCGCGCGTGGCCAGCAAGACATTTTCAGCACCCCCGAGCCTCGCACTACACCAAAGGCACCCGCAGATGCCCGCATCGAGGATGTGGGCGCGCAGTTGTATGCCAACCGCCGCAACTTCACCGGCAGAGGCCTCAAATGGGAGGACGTGGAGGGCCTGAACGATACCCTCAAGCTCAAGGAAGTCACCAAGGCCAAGGTCTGGCCACGCCCCAACTATGAGCAACTGGTGGCCGATGGCATGCCGCCCGTGCTGGCCCGTTTGATCAAGCAGGTCTATGACGGTATCGGGGCCGGTCCGACGATCCGCACCAGCACACCGCCCACTGACGAGGACCTGAAACGCTACATCGACACGCTGGCCAAGATCCGTGAGGGCCTGTTCAACTTCGTCAACGACCGCCAGGCCGTGGCCCAGTTTGCCAGCGCCGCAGTGGCCATGGGCACGGGCGACCGAACCATGGCCGGGCCGATTGCCATCACGGAAATGCTCAAGCAGGACGTGGATGCCAAGGCGATCAGCGAGGTCCTGATCCGCCGTGTCTGGCCCGAGGAATACCAGGGCACCATGCGCCCCTTCACGCGCGGCACCAAAGCGAACACCGAACTGGCCATCATCGGCGGCAACAAGGCGCTGGGCGCTATGCAGTTTGTGCGCGCCGATATGGACAAGTGGGCATCCGATCTGTCCAAGGGCTGGCCTGCCAAGCGCGAATCCTGGGAGGTGCAGGGCTGGCGCGTGCTGGAGCCTGGCGAGTACACCGCAGCTGGACATGAGCAGGAGGACGGTACCACCCGCATGACCATCCGACTCAAGGAGGGCCGTGGTTCCTGGCGTGCCACGTTTAGCACCGGCCAACTGACCAATCCGCCTTTCCTGCTGGTTCAGGATGGTGGCTTTGGTGCGCAGCCCTTCGAGACCCGTGAGGCCACCATCGAGGCCGCGCGTGCAAAGGTCAAGCGCGATGCTGGCGCAGGCCAAGACATCCGGGGCACCAACATCGAGGAAGCCGAGCGCATCGGACCGGCACGCCGCGAGGATGGCGAGGACATCATGGCGCAGCGCCTGATGGACACCTTTGGTTTCCGTGGCGTCAACTTCGGACGCGAAGGCTGGATCAAGCAGGCCGAGCGTCAGGCCTATCTCAACCAGGCGTATGACGGGCTGCTGGACCTGGCCGAAATCCTGGGCGTGCCACCCAAGGCCATGAGCCTCAACGGTGAACTGGGCATTGCCTTCGGTGCGCAGGGCAAGGGCAAGGCATCGGCCCACTTCGTCCCCGGCGTCAACGAGATCAACCTGACCAAGACCCGAGGCGCTGGCACCCTGGCCCATGAGTGGGGCCATGCACTGGACCACCACTTTGCCAACCAGGCAGGGCTGGCCAAGAACACCGAGCCCATGCTGTCCGAGCACGCACACAAGGGCGACACGACCAACCGCATGACCTTTGAGGGTAGCCGCTACGTCAACCAGAAGGGCGTGCCCACTTTCGGTACCGAGATCCGCCCGGAAATCGTGCAGGCGTTTCGCACCATCTATCAGGCCATGATGAAGCGCGCCGAGTCGGTGGGCGAGTCCAAGACTCGCCGTGAGCATGCCAAGGAGCAAGCCACCAAGCGCCTGGATCGTTGGATCAAGTCCGCCCGACGAGTGCTGGAGGGCAGCGCCGCCGACAACAAGGCCGATTTGCTGGCCGAGTTCGACCAGCATGCCGAAAAGCTGATGCAGGGTGACACGGGCGATGGCTTTGAGCAGGCGGGCAAGCAGATGTTCAGCGCCAGGGTGGCAGCCGTGCGCAACCTCATCAAGGACGCGACTGGCCGCACCTGGAGCCTGGACGAAACCAATGGCCTGGAGTCATCGGCCCGCTACGTGCGCAACCTGTTGGCCAAGTCCGAGAGCGACGACAACCACGAGCCCCAGCTGGTGGGCACCCAGTACAAGGCCGACAGCGCAGCCATGGACAAGGCCAAGGGCGGCAAAGCCTACTGGTCAACGCCGACCGAGATGTTTGCCCGTGCCTTCGAGTTGTTCGTGCATGACCGGCTTTCGCAGGCTGGGGCGCGAAACACCTTCCTGACCGATGCCGAGCAGCGCGCCAGCAAGCCCGCGCAGGTGGCCGACACCAGCAGCGCCATGGCACGTGCATCCGGTGGCACCCGCGACCTGTACCTCTACCCGGTCGGCAAGGAGCGCGAGACTTTGCGCGAGGCCTTCAATGGCCTGATCGGGCAACTCAAGACCAACGAAACCGAACAGGGCGTGGCGATTTACTCGACCAGTGGCCGCTCAGTCCCCTTGCCGGTTGTCCAGCGGATGACGCAGGCTGCGGTACTTCAGGAGGTTGGCAACCGCATCGATCAGTTCGCGCACCAGCCCGCGGTAGTGGTGAGGCCGACCGCCGAGGGGGTCCTGCCTGGGGCAACCAAAGCTGATGCCGTGAGCGGTGCTGTGCATGACGGGAAGATCTACCTCTTTCTCGACCAGCTTGCCGGTGTCTCGGATGTGCAAAGGACGCTGTTCCATGAGTTGTTTCATTATGGGCTGCGCAAGATTTTCACACGCGACGAGTTCATCCAGGAAATGCGCACCCTGTATGACCGCGATGCGTGGATCAAGAGCCGCGCCGATGCATGGGTCAAAACCAAGGAGGGCCAGTCTGCCGCGCAGTACGGCGGGGATGAATACGCCCTTGCCCGTGGCGTTGACGAAGCCCTGGCGCGCCTGGCCGAGCCCAACGCGGGCCAGTACACCCGAACAGACCTGTTCAGCCGCGCCATCGTCAATGTCACCAACTGGCTGGCCGAATTGGCTCAGCGCTGGGGCTTTGATGCGCTCGCAGCTCAGTTGCGCGGGGTGAAGAACACCGAGGCGCGCCAGTTGATCGAGCAGGTATTTGGAGCCTTGCAGACTCGCGAAGACCTGGAGCGCCAGCCCTGGGACACCATGTCCGAGCCAGCTTTCAGCCGAAACACCATCGGCAACCGGCCACCCGCACAGATCCCGCCCGAGCAGCAAAACGCATGGACCAAGGCCAAGGCCGCAGCTGCCAAGTTGACCAGCCCGGAGGCGATCAACAAGCTGATCTACGAATTTCAAGATCGCTTAATTGATCTTCGCAACCTGCGCGAGCACATCAAGGCCATCGGGGGCACGATCACCGACCTCAACGATGCGTACTTGGGCGAAGAACTGTTCCACAAACGCCTGGCCAAGCGAACCGAGGACTTTCTGGACAAGGAGTTGCGCCCACTGCTGGCCGAGATGCGCGCCAATGGCGTCAGCCTGGCCGAGCTCGAGAAGTACTTGCATGCCCGCCATGCGCCCGAGGCCAACCGTGTTCTGGCCGAGCGCAACCCCAATCGGGACATGATCGAGGAAGGTCGAGACAAAGCCAAGGCGACCGTGCGGGATCTGGAGATCCAGTTGCAGCGTGCCACTGCCAATGGCAGCGCCACCAAAGCCCTGACTGAGGCCTTGGAGCAGGCCAAGCAGGAGGCCGCCACCTGGCATGGCGCGCAGTCTTTCCGTGGCGACGAAGCCGCCCGCCTGGCGCTGTCCGGCATGAGCGACGATGACGCCAAGGCCTACATGGACAGCCTCGCCCCGCGCAAGCGAGCCCACATGCAGGCACTGGCGGCCAAGGTGGACGCCATCCAGGCCAAGACCCTGGACACCTTGGAGGACTACGGCCTGATGGACAAGGCCACGCTCAACGCCTGGCGCAAGACCTACCAGCACTATGTCCCGCTGCACCGCGACGAGGCCCACGCCGACAGCGACAGGCACCCGACCGGGCAGGGTTTCAGCGTCAAGGGGCAAGCCGCCAAGCGCCGGGTGGGCTCAGGCGAGTCTGTCACCAACATCCTGGCGCACATTGCCATGCAGCGTGAGGCCGCACTGACCCGTGGCGAGAAAAACCACGTGGTCAAGAAGCTTTACCTCATGGCTGCCCAGAATCCGGATGACGAGTACTGGCAGATCGATGCCCCGCCCGAGATCAAGACCATCGACTCGCGCACGGGTTTTGTCCGGACCATGGTGGACCCGGCATACAAGCACCTGCCGCACGTGGTCATGGTGCGCATCGGTGGGCGCGACCAGGCCATTGTGTTCAACGAGCACAACAAGGAGGCCGTGCGCCTGGCGCAGGCCATGAAGAACCTGGACATTGACGACTTGCACGTGGTCCTGGGCCTGGCTGCCAAGGGAACCCGCTGGTTTGCCAGCGTCAACACCCAGTACAACCCGATCTTCGGCCTCATCAACTTCGCCCGCGATGTGCAGGCCGGGCTGCTGAACCTGAGCACGACTGAACTGGCAGGCCAGGAGAAGGCGGTGGCCAGCAAGATCCCGACCGCCATGCGTGCCATCTACCGCGAACGCAGGGGCAAGCCTGGCACCAACCAGACTTGGACGCGCTTGTGGGACGAGTTCCAGGACGTGGGCGGCACCACCGGGTACCGTGACATGTTCGCCGATGCGAAGGACCGGGCAAAGGGCCTGGCCGATGAACTGGGGGCGATGGATCGAGGGCAGGCCAGCAAGGCAGCCCACGCCGTGGTGGACTGGCTCTCGGACTACAACGAGACCATGGAAAACGCCGTGCGCCTCTGCCTACAAGGT
>VEQI01000412.1 GCA_018883305.1 Limnohabitans sp.
TTGGGAATCAGGGCCTCTTTGTCTTCGCCCGAAAACTCCACCAGCAAGACAGCGTCCGGCGAGCCAATCAAGGCGCTGCGCACGGTGGGCGCGAACGCCGGGTTTTTCAGCGAGAGCTCGATCATGGTGCGGTCGACCAACTCCACCGCCGTCAGCGTGCCATCGTTGCCCAACTTCACGATGTGCTGCGCCGCGTCCATGGCCTGGAAGAAGGTGGGGAAGTTGACCACCCCCAGCACTTTGGTGGCGGGCAAGGGGCTGAGCTTGAGCGTCAAGGAGCGCGTCAGGGCCAGCGTGCCTTCGCTGCCAATCAGCAAATGTGCCAGATTGACCGAGCCATCCTCGGTGTAGGGCCGCACATTCTGGTTGTGAAAAATATCCAGGTTGTAGCCCGCCACACGCCGCATCACCTTGGGCCAGTTGGCGTCGATCTCGGGCTTGAGGTTGTTCACCAAGTGACGCACAAAATCGCCCGTCAATCGGGCGCGGCCGGTGCTGTCCTCATAGCGGCCCCAATCGACCAAGGTGCCATCGGAGAGCCAGGCCTTGGCGCCGGCCACGTTGTGCACCATGTTGCCATAGGCAATCGAGCGGCTGCCGCAGGAGTTGTTGCCCGCCATGCCGCCCAACGTGGCTTGCCCGCTGGTGGAAACATCCACCGGATACCACAAGCCGTGCGATTTGAGTTGCGCGTTGAGATGATCCAGCACCATGCCAGGCTCGACCGTCACGGTGCGTTGCTCGACATTCAAGTCGATCACCCGGCGCAGGTATTTGCTGAAGTCGATCACCAGACCCGCACCCACGGTCTGGCCACACTGGCTGGTGCCGCCGCCTCGCGGCACGATGGGCACGTTCAGCTCGCGACAAATGGATAACGCGGCAGCCACATCCTCTTCGCTGCGCGGCACCAGCACGGCCAGGGGCAGGCACTGGTAGATGGAGGCATCGGTGGCATAGCGACCACGATCGGCCAGGCTCACCAGGACCTCGCCTTGCGTGTGGCGTTGCAGCCGTTGGGTCAGTTGGGCCATGACTTCATTGCTTTGGCGCGCCAGGCTGTCGTAGTCGCCAACTTGGCGGGTGTAGGGATGCGGAGCATTCATGGGGCGGATTCTTGCATGCATAATGAAACAAGAACAGGAGACATTGTTGATGCAGTCGCTCGATTTCCACGCGTCCGGACGCCATTTCCTTCAAATCCCCGGTCCTTCGCCGGTGCCCGATCGCATCCTGCGGGCCATGAGCCTGCCCACCATCGACCACCGCGGCCCGGAGTTCGGCGTGTTGGGCCTGAAGGTGCTGTCGCAAATCAAACAGGTGTTCCAAACCCAACACCCCGTCATCATCTACCCCGCTTCCGGCACCGGTTCGTGGGAAGCGGCGTTGTGCAACGTCACCAGCCCGGGCGATCATTTGCTGATGTATGAAACCGGCCACTTTGCATCGCTGTGGATCAAGATGGCCAAGCGACTGGGCCTGAATCCCGAGGTGATTGCCAAGCCTGGCGATGAAAGCGGTGTGCCCAGCAGCTGGCGCCATGGCGTGCAGGCAGACCTCATCGAGGCACGGCTCAAGGCCGACACACAACACGCCATCAAGGCCGTGTGCGTGGTCCACAATGAAACCTCCACCGGGGTCACCAGCGACATCGCCGCCGTGCGTCGTGCCATCAATGCCGCCAAACATCCGGCACTCCTGATGGTGGACACCATCTCGGGCCTGGCTTGCGCAGATTACCGCCATGACGAGTGGGGCGTGGATGTCTCCGTCAGCGGTTCGCAAAAAGGCCTGATGCTGCCCCCGGGCATCAGCTTCAACGCCATCTCGCCCAAGGCCCTGGAGGTTAGCCGCACCGCCCGCATGCCCAAGGCCTTCTGGGCCTGGGACGAGATTGTGGAGATGAACACCAAGGGTTACTGGCCCTACACACCCAGCACCAACCTGCTGTACGGCCTGTCCGAAGCTTGCGACATGATTTTGAATCCGCACCATGGTGGCTTGCCCGGCGTACTGGCGCGTCATCAGCGTTGGGCTGCGGCGGCGCGCGCGGCGGTGAACACCTGGGGACTGGCCATTCAGTGCGCGGATCCTGCGGTGTACTCGCCGGTGCTCACCGGCGTGATGATGCCCGAGGGTGTGGACGCGGATGCCGTGCGTCAATGCATCTATGAGCGCTTTGACTGCTCGTTGGGGACTGGTCTGGGCAAGGTCAAGGGCCGCATGTTCCGCATCGGTCATCTGGGCGATTGCAATGATCTGACGGTGGTGGCCACGGTGGCGGCTTGCGAAATGGGGCTCAAGCTCAGCGGCCTGAAGCTGCAAGGCTCGGGCGTGCAGGCAGCCATGCAGTACTTTGCGGACCATCCCATCGCCGCGCCCAAGGCGCCCTGAAGCACCACAAGTGTCGGGTGCCTCACGATCAACCCTCTTCCGCCGTAGGAGTTCACATGAAACGACGCACCCTGATCGCCGCGACAGCGGTCACCCTGGCCGCGCCCTTGGTCAAGGCACAGAGCCTGCCCAAGGGCCCGGTGCGCATCATTGTGGGATTTCCCCCCGGTGGTGGCACCGATGCCCTGGCCCGCGTGGTGGCG
>VEQI01000413.1 GCA_018883305.1 Limnohabitans sp.
TGCCTGCAAACGCGCCACCCCGGATCACCAACTTGTCGTTGGTTTTCGCGAAGTCAGCCACCACTTTGGCGGCGGCAACTGCGTCAACAGAAAAGCCATAGATCAGCGGGCCGGTCATCTGGTCTGCCACCACTTCAAACGCGCTACCGGCGACAGCACGGCGAGCCAGCGTGTTTTTCAACACGCTGAGCGTCACGCCCTTGCTGCGCGCATCGGAGCGCAGTTTGATCATGTCGGCGACCGTGATGCCGCGGTATTCCGCCATCACCAGCGTTTGAGCTTGAGCGGCGAGGCCCGTCACCTCAGAGATGACGGCTTCTTTCTCACTGCGATTCAGACTCAAGGTCTACTCCTTTTGAATGTGTCTCGGAGCTTTCGCTCGTTGACACGCCTGTGTTTCAGCGACCAGACTGTCAGGGAACGGATTCCTTGAGCAGCGGGATCGCCATCTGCGCTGGCTGGTTGATTAAGTGCCCGAGGGCACGCCAGCGGTCTTGGATGGCCCGAACAACCACGCGGATTGATCGGCCCACCACTCCAGCCAACCACTTTGCAGTGGCCAGCCGAATACAACGGACGCCTTAGGCGCCCAGCGTTTGCATATCCACGCGAACGCCCACACCCATGGTGGACGACACGGCCAGCTTGCGCAGGTACACACCTTTGCTGGAAGCGGGCTTGGACTTGTTGAGCGCATCGATCAGCGCAGCCAGGTTGCCCTGCAGCTTGTCGCTCTCGAAAGAACGACGACCGATGGTGGCGTGGATGATGCCGGCCTTGTCAACACGGAACTGCACCTGACCTGCCTTGGCGTTCTTGACCGCGGTGGCCACATCGGGCGTCACGGTACCGACCTTGGGGTTGGGCATCAGGCCACGGGGACCGAGGATCTGACCCAGGGTAGCAACCACGCGCATGGCGTCGGGCGCGGCAATGACCACGTCGAAGGGCATGTCGCCCGCCTTGACGCGTGCGGCCAGGTCGTCCATGCCCACCACGTCGGCACCAGCAGCCTTGGCTTCTTCAGCCTTGGCGCCCTGGGCGAACACAGCCACGCGAGCGGTCTTGCCTGTGCCGTTGGGCAGCACGACAGCGCCACGGACCACTTGGTCAGACTTCTTGGCATCGATGCCGAGTTGCACGGACACGTCGATGGACTCATCGAACTTGGCAGTGGCACACTCTTTGACGATGCTGATTGCATCGGTCAGGGCGTACAGCTTGTTGCTGTCCACTTTGCCCTCGAGGGCTTTTTGTTTTTTGGTGATCTTGGCCATGCTCAGACTCCTTCGACCGTCACGCCCATGGAGCGTGCCGAGCCAGCGATGGTGCGAACTGCAGCGTCCAGATCGGCTGCGGTCATGTCTTTCATCTTGGTCTTGGCGATCTCTTCGAGCTGGGCACGGGTGATCTTGCCAACCTTGTCGGCGTGGGGCTTGGAAGAGCCTTTGTCGAGCTTGATGGCCTTCTTGATCAGCGTGGTCGCCGGGGGCGTCTTGATGATGAAGGTGAAGGACTTGTCTGCAAACGCGGTGATGACCACCGGGAGGGGCAGACCCGGCTCAACGCCTTGGGTCTGGGCGTTGAACGCCTTGCAGAATTCCATGATGTTCAGCCCGCGTTGGCCCAATGCGGGACCAATCGGGGGCGACGGGTTGGCCTTACCAGCTGGCACTTGCAGCTTGATGAAGCCGACGATTTTCTTCGCCATGCTTTTTCTCCTTGCGGGTTCAAACGTCCTGGGCCTTCAGGCCACCGGACTCCCCGGGGTGACGACTCAACTCACAACATCAGGCACCGAGTCGGAGAGCGCCTGACTGAATTTTTTCAGCCGGATCAGGTTTTCTCGACCTGACCAAACTCCAGCTCGACTGGTGTGGCGCGACCGAAAATGGTCACCGACACGCGAACCTTGCTCTTTTCGTAGTTGACTTCCTCGACCGTGCCGTTGAAGTCGGTGAACGGGCCTTCTTTCACACGGACCAGCTCGCCTGTGATGAACTCGACCTTGTGGCGCGGCTTGTCCGAGCCTTCACGCATCTGGCTGACGATTTTTTGCACCTCGTCCTGCGAGATCGGGGCCGGACGGTTCTTGGCACCACCCACAAAGCCCGTGACCTTGCTGGTGTGCTTCACCAGATGCCAGGTGTCGTCATCCATGATCATTTCGACCAGCACGTAGCCAGGGAAGAAACGACGCTCGGTGGTGCGACGCTGTCCGTTGCGCATCTCGACCACTTCTTCGGTGGGCACCAGAATGCGACCAAACTTGTGCTCCATGCCAGAGCGTGCAATGCGCTCGGCGATGTTGCGCTCGACCGCCTTCTCCATGCCCGAATAGGCATGCACCACGTACCAGCGCAGGTCCGGATTGGCTGCCGGCGCCAGGGTGTCGGTGTTGTCAGGGGTATCAGTCATTATTTTTTCCAGCCCAGAATCAGGTCGTAGAACACCCACTCCAGGGTCTTGTCGGTGAACCACAAAAACAGCGCCATGATGACCACAAAGCCAAACACGTAGGCCGTCATTTGCAAGGACTCCTTGCGCGTGGGCCAGACCACCTTCTGCAC
>VEQI01000074.1 GCA_018883305.1 Limnohabitans sp.
CCGCCCCGGTGATGAAACTGCCCCAATCGCTGGCCAACATCAAGGCCAGCCGAGCCACGTCCTCCAGGCGGCCCAGGCGCTTGAGCGGCACACGCTGGCGCATGGCTTGCAAGGTGGCCTCGGTAGGGGCCAGCCGCTTGAGACCCTCGGTCTCTGCAATGGGCCCGGGAACAATGGAGTTGATACGAATACCCTGCGCCCCCCACTCCAGGGCCAGCACCTGCGTCAGCATGTCCACCCCAGCCTTGGCCGCACACACATGCGCCTGAAACGGCGTGGGCGTGAACGCCTGACTGGCGGAAATTTGGATCACGCAGGCGCCGGGTTGACGCAAGTGCGCATGGGCAAAACGCACCACGTTAAAGCTGCCCAGCAGATCGATGTCCACCACGGTCTTGAACGCGTTGGGCGACATGTCGAGCGCACTGGCCAGGAAATTGCCGGCTGCCCCGGACACCAGCACGTCGATGGGACCATAGGCCGCGCAGGCCTGGGTCAACGCCGCTTGCACCGCTTCGGGGTCACGCACGTCGGCACTGAAGCCTTGCGCCTGCCGACCCGCCACAGCCAGTCCCTGGGCTGCGGACTGCACCTTGTCCAGGGATCGGCTCATCAGGGAAAGTCGTGCGCCGGCCTCGGAAAAGGCGCGTGCAATGCCCAGATTGATGCCGCTGGAGCCCCCCGCCACAAACACGTGACGCTGGCTGAAATCGAAAGGAAGGTGTTGCATGACTTGTCCTGAATCTGTTGCCACCACGATAGTGCGCGGACGGGGAGCTCACAATGGCTGATTTTGCCAACCTGGCTGGCCAAAAATGACAGCCGGACTGGCACCCAAAGGACAGCGCTGCCGGCGTCCAGCGTTATCATGATCACCAGGGAACCTCCAGACGGGTTGATTGGCTCTGGTGTCCCGCGGAGACAAACGCATGATGACCTTCAAATCGCTTTTCAGCATGGCAGCGGCCGCCCTGGTGGGGACAAGCATGGCGCTGGCCCAGACCTATCCCAACAAGCCGATCCGTATTCTGGTGGGCTATGCCCCAGGCGGCTCAGCGGATGCCGGTATCCGGCCGCTGGCCAAGGCGCTGGAGCCCCTGCTGGGTCAGCCCCTGGTGATCGACTACAAGCCGGGCAATGCGGGTGGCGTTGCCATGGAGATGATCGCCAAGGCACCGGCCGATGGCTATACCCTTTATTACTTTGACAGCGGCCCATTGACCGTCGCTCCGCACATGGGCAAGGTGACGTATGACGTCAACAAGTCTTTCACCGTGCTGAGCCATGTCTGTGGCAGCGGCAGTATGCTGGTAGCTCACCCTGGCACGCCCTTCAAAACCTTGAGCGACGTGGTGACCGCCTCCAAGCGCGAGCCCGACAAATGGAGTTATGGCACCTCAGGCGTGGCGGGTCCGCACCATCTCTCGGGTGAGTATTTCAAGAGCGTGTCCGGGGCCGTGCTGCTGCATGTCCCTTACAAGGGCGGCGGTCCCGCCATGGCGGACCTGATGGGCGGCCAGGTGCCCATGCTGTTTTCCTCGCTGGGGCCGGTGGTCTCAGCCGCCAAGGCGGGCAAGGTGCGGCCGCTGGCGGTCACCTCACTCAAGCGCTCGAACGCCTTCCCCGACATTCCCACCTTTGACGAGCTGGGCTACAAGGGCTTTGAGTCCGTGTCCTGGTACGGCCTGATGGGACCAGCCGGCCTGCCCGCCGAGGTGGTGACGCGGCTCAACCGGGCCCTGACCAAGGTGAGCGAAGACAAAGCGGTGATGGACCAGATCAACGCCACCGGCTGTGACGCCGAGATACTACTCGCCGAGCCCACGCTGGAAAAAATCCGCACCGATTCAGCCAAGTGGAGCAAGGTCATCAAGGACGCCAACATCAAGCCGGAATGAGCGTCGCGCGCCAAGCGTTTGTATTGCCGCGATGCTGGCATGGTGGCACCGTCTGACATCACAGCCACATTCAAAGTTTTGTAAAACCCCTGTCCGGTCACACGGGTGGGGGCTGACATGGTTGATGATGGCGCATCTGCCTGTCTTGGCGCTCTGGTGTATGTCTGTCTTGAACCGTTTGTCACGCCCTGCTCTGCTGGTCCTCGTGCTCTGGTGGATGACTGCTCAACCGACTTGGGCTGAGAAGCCTTTGGTCGCTGAAGTCACCCAGTTCCGTGAAACCGGCCGATACGACGAGGTGGAACAGCGCTGTCGCGAGTGGCCTCGCCGATACCCCACCTGGGTGCGCTGTGAAACGGTGGGGCGCACGGCAGAGGGTCGTGTCATTCGTGCGCTGGTGGCCAGCAAAGGCGCATCGGTGCAACCGGCCTCTCGCAAGACACACCCGGTGGTGCTGGTCATTGGTGGCACCCATGCCGGCGAAATCGATGGCAAGGATGCAGGTTTGATGCTGATGCGCCAACTGCTGGCCTCCGATGCATCGGAAAACCCCCTCCATCACCTCACCCTGGTGTTCGTGCCCGTCTTCAATGTGGATGGTCATGAAAACCGTGGTCGCTATTTGCGTCCCAACCAGAACGGTCCTCTGGAGTCAGGCGACCGCACCACCGCTCAACGCATCAACCTCAATCGCGACTGGATGCTGGCGCAGACACCGGAGATGCGCGCCATGCTGGCCCTGGTCCGGCGCTGGGACCCGGACCTCACCTTGGACTTGCACGTGACGGATGGCATTCGCTATCGACACGACGTGGCCATCTCGCACTCCACCCTGTTCACGCAGGACACGGAACTGCAAACCGTGTCGGACTTTCTGTTGCAAAACGTGATCGCCCGTTTGCAACGCCGCGGTCACACGCCGTTGGACTTTTACCCGGTGCTCAATGACCCCGAGGACCCCACACTGGGCATGACTCAAGAGGTGGACAGTCCGCGCTTCTCACACGTGTATGCCACGTTGCGCAACCGCCTGGGTTTTCTGGTGGAAGACCATGCCTGGGACGACTACGCCAAGCGCGTGCGCACCTGCATCGCCACCGTGCTGGCCGCCCTGGAGAGCGTGGCCGAACATCGGGACACGCTGCTTCGCACGGTCTTGGATGCGGACACACGGGCTGCCCGACTCTCCGGGCACACCGTGCCCCTGGCCTGGTACAACACGGCCGAAATTGGCCCCTCCCAGCCCAATGGTCAACTGGCGCTGCAAGGCTACCGCTACCAGGTGCATGATCAAGCGCCGGTCAGCGGGGGACGCGGCATCACCTACGACCTGACGCAACCCGTCACCTGGCAAATTCCGCTGTTCAATCATCTGCGTCCTGTGCCCGAGGCCATGCAATCCTTGCCGGAGGGCGGCTACCTGATCCCTGCAGGCTGGGCCGCCCTGGTTCGCCCCTATCTGGTGCAGCATGGGTTACGCCATCAAGTTTTGCCTCGAGCCTTGAAACAGGTGTCGGTCGACACCCTGCGCGTGCAGGACAACGACGTGGTGTACGAGCCCCAACCGTTCCAGGGTCGGGTGCGCACTCAGGTGAATGGCCGATGGAAACCCGACGTGGTGGACCTGTCACGCGGGGCCCTGTATGTACCCCTGGATCAGCCTCGCGCCTGGTTGGTGGCGCATTTGCTGGAGCCCTGGGCGCCAGACTCCCTGTCCTCCTGGGGGGTGTTCAACACCGCCTATGAACTCAGCGACTACATCGCTGGTCACCGTGAACTGGAGCTGGCACGTTGGATGGTGGCAGAACATCCCGTCATCCAAACCCTGTACGGACAAGACCTGTATGCGCAGCTCCCGCGGTGGCGTCAGGTCTTTGAGGAAAGGTTGGAACGTGACCCGGTGTTCGCCAGCGATCCACGGGCTCGGCTGGATTTCTGGATCAGCAAGTTGCCCGCCCATGATCCGGGCTACAACCTCTACCCGGTCATGCGCACCGCGTCCAAACCTCGATGATCCATCTCAGCGGCAGCCGTGAGCCCCTGACCCTGAGCAGGTCCGTCATCACTTGGCTGATGACCGGGCTGGTCATGTGGGGATGCGTGGCGTCGGTCCGGGCCGAGGAAACGGTTGCGCGACCAGACTGGCAATACAAATTCACCCCTTCACGCTACATCACCACGGGTGAAACCAGTGGCACCGACCTGAACCTGCGCGCCAATGCCGGTGAGCACACCTGGTGGGTGGGCCACTACCAGCGTGGTGATGAATTCCAGCAATCCCGTGTGGGCTACGAGCGGACTCGCCCTTGGGCCTGGGGTCAATGGACCGTGTCCTTGCAGGCGGCCAGCCATGGATTTGCCGGTGGTTCGGTGTCAAGTCAACTTGGCAATGCCACCCTGTTCGGGCTGGTGGGTTATGGGCGCACCAACGCACAAACCTACTACAACCTCAACTTTGACCCCAACGATGCCTGGACACTGGGCGTGGGCGGCAACTGGGTGGGCAACGCCACCTTCAATTTTTTTCGGGTGCAAGACAACCGTCTGGACACCGAGCAACGCAACACCCATGCCCTGGTGCGCTGGCCGCTGGCGGATCAGCAACGGATGACATTGGACCTGGCCTACAAGCGAGGCCGACCCGAGTCGGGTCTGGCCATGACGCAAGGGCACGCTTTATCTCTGGTGTATGAACACCATGCCTGGTTTGTGCATTGGGTCAAGGATCAGCACGTCAATTACAGTGACGCTGATCAGATCCGACTGAGCATTGGCCGGCGATTTTGAGGTCATGCCGCGGACACCACGCCAAGGTGTGGGCGCGGAACCCCATACCTGACCCGCGTTGACCAGCCAGCGGCATAGACCGCCGATGCAGGGAAGGAGACAAGCAGGACGCAAGTCCCGCGCGTCGGTTGCCACCGGGGCAAACCGCAAGGTCAAGTCATGACCCTCCCTCCATACACCGGCGGGCATTTCGCCGGCCGATCGCTCCGCTCATCAGACATCGAGTACCCGACGCCCACCCCTGAAGAGTACCCACCCACTGGCGAGGCGTCCGTTCGCTGCGCCACGCACAAGACCTGGGTGCGCCTGTCCACACAGGTGTGAACACACAGCGCCTTGTGCCGGCGCTCGAACAGTGAGCGCCGGTAGTGGCCGATTAGCATGAAATTTTCGCGTCATCTTTTGCGTCACCACTCGCGTTAGATTCACGACACCTTCATCTTTCAGGAGAACTTCATGCAAGCACGCCGCATCACCTTGGCCTGTCTGATGGTGGTCGCCCCTTGGGCGCACGCACAAACTGCCACCACGGCACGCAGTCAGTACGACATTGACAGCAAACTCGCCCTCACCCGTTATCAAGAAGATCAGAAAGTGTGCAAGGAAGTGCCGGACGCACCCGCACGGATGCAGTGCTATCGGGATGCCAAGACCGAGCATGACCGCGCCATCACGGCAGCCAAGGCCAAGCGGGATGCCAGCAGCAAGGCGGCTGCCAGCAGCACGCCTGTGTCCACCTGTCCGGATTGCGCGCGGGTGGTGTCGATCAGTCAAGTGGAACGTGAGGGCTAGCCCAGCGCGTTGGGCACCATCGCGGGTGGCATTGCAGGCGCACTGCTGGGACGACAGATCGGTGGCGGCACGGGACAGGACCTGGCCACGGTGGCCGGTGCAGCGGGCGGCGCCTATGCTGGTCGGCAAATCGAGAAGAAGGTCAGCACCCACAAAGCTTGGGTGGTGGCGGTGCAGTTTCCAGACGGTAGCCGAGCGGAACACGAGTACAGCCAGGACCCGGGACTGCGTGTGGGGGACCTGGTGCGCAAAACCGATCAGGGCTTTGTTCGCCCGGCCCCTTGAGCGAAACAGACGCCCCCGCTGAGGGGCGTCTGACACAGATCAGGCAATTTCCAGCAACTTGGACACGCTTTGCTGCGCCTTGGGCAGTGTCAATTCCAGCACGCCGTTTTCATAGCGGGCGCTGGCGTTGGCCTGGTCCACGCTGTCGTCCAATAACAGCGTGCGTGCCACGCGTCCGTGATAGCGCTCAGAGCGTAGCACCTTCTCGCCCTCCTTCTCTTCCTTCTCGCGCTTGACTTCGGCGCTGAGGGCCACCTGGTTGCCATCGATGGACACTTTGATGTCCTCTTTCTTCACACCCGGAATTTCGGCGGTCACCAGGTATTGCTTGTCATCTTCCTTGAGGTCGATGCGCATCATGGGTTGTTCCTCCATGAAGCGGCTCACGGGTCGCCAGGCCAGGCTGCGGAAAAAGTCGTCCTTGAAAGGGTCGCTCAGTTCGCCAAAGGGATTGAATCGGTTAATGATGTTCACGTGATACTCCGTCGTCGATGGGGTTGAACGGGGTCGGAATGACGCCCAATGGGAGTATCAAAAAGTCTGCGGATGCGATCTGTTCAGAACACCACACGACACGCACGCGCGCATGGCCCGAGCGATCACCTGACGGCTGGCGTCAATGTGTGGTCACGATGGCCGGGCCGATTTCCTGCAAGGGCCCCAGTGGGTTGCGCTGCTTGTCCACCAGATTCACTTCAGGCTGACCGCCCCATGAGCGATACACCACCACACCATCCACGCTCAGCACCAGCGCATTGAAGCGCCAGCCAGAGGTGACGGTTTCACGCTTGAAGTTGATGAAGTCCAGCAGAAAGGAGCCGACGCGGTCCTTGTGAATGCTGCTGATGTTGAACTCCAACCCCCGGCAGGCATCGTGCGCCTCCAGACACTGTTGAATGCCCGGCGCCAGGTCTTGCTTGGCCAGCACGCTACCGCCCATGACTCGACGCAAAATATCTGCGTAGGACAAGACCAGGGTGTTGGGTTGATGCTCCGTGTCCAGATGCAAGGCCTGGAGTTCATCCAAACGGGTCTGCCCCGGCACGATGGCCTCAACCGCAGCACGCGCGTGATCAAAGGACGAAAAATACACCGGGTCGGCGCTGGCCTTGGGCAACCAGCTGGCACAGCCAGTCAACCCCAGGCAAGCGGCCATCAGACTCGACACAGTGATTGCAAGGCTGCGCATGGGGTCGAGTATCGCTGCAAGTGGGCGCTTTGACCAGCGCGCCAGCGCAAGCACAGCCTGCGGGATTCAGCGGTAAAAGACGTCCAGTCGTCCCTTGAGCTTGATCAGCAAGGGCTGGCCTTTACGATCCAGCGTCTTGCCCGCGGGCACTTTGATCCATCCTTCGCTGAGGCAATACTCCTCCACGTCCACACGCTCCTTGTCATTGAAGCGAATGCCAATGCTGTGCTGCAAGACCGCTTCATGGTAGTGCGGACTGCGGGGGTCAATGGAGAGGTGGTCCGGCAGTGGCGGACGGGTGCTGGTATCAGTCATGAAAAAATCATAGCAGAGAGCGCTTGGGCGGCATCACGCTTGCAGCGTGAATGCCGCCGTGTACGCCTCAGGCCTGACCCGGTTTGAGTTGTCGCAGCAGGTCCTGCGCGGCCATGGCCAACAAACGCGTGTCATTCGAGACCGTGCGCAAGGAGAACCCGCGCGCTTGCATGCGCTGTGCGTAATCAATGGGGTTGCAATGCATGACGGTGAATTTGCCGGCTCGCTTGGCCGCTGCATGAATTTTGTCCACGGCCGCCAGGAGATCCGGGTGGTCCAGGCCGGCGTTCGGGTCCAATCCCAGGGTGAGGCTCAAATCAGACGGCCCAATGTACACACCGTCCAGTCCCGGCACGGACACGATCTCGTCCACGGCCTCCACCGCCTGGCGCGTTTCCACCATGGCGAACGTGAGCACGGTGTCATTGGCGTGTTTCCAGTAATCATCTCCCGCATAAAGCGGCGCACGCGTGGGACCGAAGCTGCGCGCGCCTTGTGGTGCATAGCGACAGCAGGCCACAAATTCCTCACACTGCGCCCGGGTGTTGATCATGGGACAGATCACGCCATAGGTGCCTGCGTCCAGCATGCGCATGATGAGTGCAGGGTCCAGCCAGGGCACACGCACCATGGGCGTGACCTCGGAACTGGAAATGGCGCGCAGCATGTTGAGCGCGGTGTCAAAGTCGGCCAGTCCATGCTGCATGTCAATGGTGAGCGCATCCCAGGGCTGACGCGACATCACTTCGGCGGCGGCCACGCTGCCCAGGGTGAGCCAGCCATTGAGCAGGCTGGGGTCGTTGGCCAGCATGCGTTCTTTCAGTCGATTGGGTTTCATGAAAAAAGTCTCCTTCAACAATGTCAATCACGCCCCCAGGGCGTGTAACGAACAAACAAGGCAGTGCACAGGCCATACAGCACCATGGCCGCGCTGATCAACGCAAACATGGACCAGGCCGGCGCCTGCTGCTGCACCAGCACCAGCCCGCCCACCAGCACCACCACCAGTCGCAGCGTGCCGGCCAGCACGGGGCCCAGCAGACGACCTGCCCCTTGCGAGGCAAAGTACAAGCACAGCCCCAGCGCAAAAAAGGGATAGGCGGGCGCCACCCAGGTGAAATAGCTCTGGGCGTATTGAATGACCTCGGCCTGGTCAGTGAACAGTCGCGACCACTGATCAGGAAACCACGAGACCAGAAATCCCAATGAGCCCACCATCACCGCCGACAGCAGAGCGCCGGTCCAGGCCACCTGACGCGCTCTCGGCACCAACCCGGCCCCGATGGACATGCCCACCATGGGCACACAGGCCACGCCAATGGCAAACGTGATGGGCACCAGCAAAAACTCCAGCCGTGTGCCAATGCCATAGCCCGCCAGGGCCTCCATGCCAAAGGAGGAAACGATGCGCGTGAGAATCACGATGGTGAGCACCGTCTGAATGGATGAGATGCTGGCCACCGCCCCTACCCGCAGGATGTCGTTGAAACAGTCGCGACGCAGCGTGGTGCGAACGTTCAGGCGCACACGTCCCTGGCCGCTCAGCAAATGCCAGCCCAGGTAGACACCACCCAGGCTGAAGGCCAACACTTGCCCCATGGCCACGCCACCCATGCCTCCCCGTGGGATGGGGCCCCAGCCCAGCCCCATCACGCCGCCGATGACCATCTGCGCCAACGCCACCAGCAGCAAGGTGGTGGACGGTGTTTTCATATTGCCCGAGCCACGCAAGGCGGAGGCAAAGGCATTGGTCACCCACAAACTGGCGGACCCGGCAAACGCCACATGGGCGTACTCCAGGCAGGCCTGCAAAGCCTCACCCTGGCCACCAAACAGCGAAAACAGGGCCACCCCGAACCCACCGATCAGCACCGTGAACAACAAGCCCAACCCGAGACTGATCAACACCGCATGCAGCACCAGGTCATTGGCGCGCGCCTCATTGCCCGCGCCCAGGGCACGGCTGATGGCGGAAGAGATGCCGCCACCCATGGCACCAGAGGACAACATTTGCTGCAACATCACCATGGGAAACACCAGGGCC
Organism: Limnohabitans sp.; assembly: GCA_018883305.1. GTDB lineage: Bacteria > Pseudomonadota > Gammaproteobacteria > Burkholderiales > Burkholderiaceae_C > Limnohabitans. The sequence continues at coordinate 9,311 of VEQI01000074.1, forward strand.
ATGCCCGCCAACGCGGCTGTGCCCAGTTGTCCCACATAGGTGGTCTCCGCCACGCTCACCATCGCCGTGGCCACCATGGCCAGCAGATTGGGCAGACTCAAGCGCCAGATGGTGGGCAAAATGGGCGCCGTGGTGAGACCGGTCAAACCGCTCATGGCAACACCACGTGTCCGTCCACACAACCCGCGACCTCGCCGCCAATCCAGATCGTGTCATCCACCCGGTCGACATGCACCCTGCCCTGTCGTCCCAGGACGGTGCCCTGGGCCACCACATAATGCGCGGGGGCCAGCGCTGCACCGGTGAGCCATTGCGCCAGGCCCGCGTTGAGGCTGCCGGTCACCGGGTCTTCGCCGATGCCCAACGTGGGCACAAAGGCCCGGACCTCAAACAAGGTGTCGGCACCTGCGTCCTGGGGACCAATCACGCCGAGCTTGACTTGCAGGGCTGACAAGGCCGACATGTCGGGCTGTAGCGCCCGTACCTGCTCGGCTGAACGAAGCATCAGGGCACACCAGCCAGGACCGTTGTCAACCCATTGATCTCGCAAAATGTCGTCAGGCTTCAAGCCCAAAGCCTGTTGCAGCGCTACACGGTCAGGCGGCGCCAGCGGCCCGGTGCGGCGCAAAGGGGGTGCCGCAAAAGCCAGCCGTGAACCCGATCGACGAATGCGGACCAAACCAATGCCACACTCTTGCACCACCTCATCTGCGCACTGGGGTTGCCCCCCCGCCCACAGCCACGCCTGACAACTGCCCAAGGTGGGATGACCGGCAAACGGCAACTCGCCGCCTGGCGTGAAGATGCGCACGCGGTAATCCGCCAAGGGGTCCGTCGGCGGCAACAGAAAAGTGGTTTCAGACAGATTGGTCCAGCGCGCAAAGGCAGCCATCGTGTCGTCCGAGACCGACTGCGCCTCGTGGACCACCGCCAAGGGGTTGCCCCGCATGGGCTGCGAGGAGAAGACGTCGAGCTGATGAAAGCGATGGGTGCGGCGAGATGTCATGCAACAGTGCGCATGGCCGGAGGATCGAACGCCCGTATTGGCGGCAAGGGGCCGTCGAACCGCTCGACCTGCACCGCCGCCAACTGACCGCTGCACCCTTGTGCCAGTGAGGACGTGCCAATGTCCTGGGTGAGAACATTCGGGTTGCCGTGCACGCACAGGGGCTTGGCCTGGGACACATCGATAGGGTCGTACCATGCGCCAGTGGGCAGTTGTACCACGCCGGCCATCACGTCGGGGGTCACCTGGGCGCAGGCCAGACACGCACCACGGTCATTGAAGATGCGCACGATGTCGCCATCGGCAATGCCACGTTGGCGTGCGTCATCCGGATGCAGGCGACACACCTCGCGATCGCGGCGTTTGCCCGACTGGCTGTGAGCACCAAAGTCGAGCTGGCTGTGCAGTCGGGTGGCCGGTTGGTTGGCCACCAGTTGCAAGGGGTGCTGTGTCGTCGGTGGATCGACCTGCGCCAGCCAGGTGGGATGACCAGGGCAATCGGCGTACCCGAATGAGGCGATACGGGCTGAGCTGATCTGGATCTTGCCACTGGGTGTCTTGAGCGGATGGGCCTGCGGGTCAGTGCGAAAGGCGCGCAGCACACCTCCGTCATCGGCCTGCTGAGGCAACCGAAATTCGCCTTGCGACCAGAACGTGTCGAAATCCGGCGCCTCATGGCCTTGTTCCAGCAATTGGGCGCGGGTGCGTTCATACAAATGTCGCAACCACCCTCGAGCATCACGCCCTTCGGTGAAGGCGTCGCGTCGGCCCAGTCGCTCGGCCAGGGCAGCAAAGATGTCGTAGTCATCACGCGCCTGACCTGCTGGTGGCACCACGCGGAGCATGGCCACCAGCAACGGATCCGTGGGCGTGCCGCCGATGTCCTCACGCTCCAGCGTCATGGTGGACGGGAACACGATGTCCGCATGACGCGCCGTGGCGGTCCAGGCAATTTCGTTCACGATCCAAGTGTCGAGCCG
>VEQI01000075.1 GCA_018883305.1 Limnohabitans sp.
ATTCACCACATCCATCCCCACAGCGGCCAGCAAAAAGCCCAGCGCCACCATGAGCAACCCCTTCACCTTGGAGCCCTGGATCATGAACAAGGAGCACACCAGCCCCAGCACCATGAGCGCGCAGTTTTCCGGCGGACCAAAGCGAATGGCCAAGGCGGCCAAGCCGGGGGCAAAAAAAGTCATGGCCACCAGGCTGAGCGTGCCCGCGATGAACGAGCCCATGGCCGCCATGCCCAGTGCCGCACCCGCGCGACCTTGCCGCGCCATTTGATATCCATCCAGACACGTCACCACCGAGGCGGCTTCACCCGGAATGTTCACCAGCACCGAGGTGGTGGAGCCGCCATACATGGCCCCATAAAAAATCGCCGCCAGCATGGCCATGCCGGCCACGGGTGTGAGGGTGAAGGTCACGGGCAACAGCAAGGCCAGTGCGCCCAGCGGGCCCAGACCCGGCAACACGCCCACCAGCGTGCCAATCAGACTGCCCAAAAAGCAATAGTACAGATTGGCCGGCGTCAGGATGACCCCAAAGCCCAGTGTCAAACCAGACCAGGCATCCATGATCACCACCCCCAGGGGCCACGAGGCAGTGGCATGCCCAGCCATCGCCCCAGCACCAGGTTGACCATTCCCACGGATACCAGGGCCAACAGCACGCTCTCCCACAGCGGCGCGCGCTGAATGGTTTGCAGCAGCACCACCAGGGCCACCAGGCTGCTGAGCGTGAACCCCACCGGGTCCATGCCCTGGCACAGAATGGCAATGCCGGCCAAGACGCCGCACACGCGCCATATGCCCGCACGGGGAGGCCACAGCACCTCCGGCGCACGTGTGCGCGGATTCAGCAACAACACACCCCCCAACAGCGTCATCAAGACGCTGGCCAGAAAGGGGAACAGACCGCTCTCCGGACCCGATGGACCACTCAGCCCCAAGGACCAGGCATGCCAAGTCGCGGCAATGCCCGCGGTGATCCAGATCAGGTTGACCAGCTGTTCCAGCATGACGCTCAGACGTTCAGCCCTGCGCGATGACCTTCGTGGATGGCCGCCAGCAAGGTGCGTGGTGCATAGGCGTCGCCCACCACATGCACTTCCAAGCCTTGACTACGCAGGCCTGCTGCCAGTTCGTCCTGGGCTTCGCGTGGCGTGGCGTGCAAAAAGAGGTCCACATGATCGATCACGGTTTCATCACCATTGAAGGCGTTGACGTAGGTGAGTTGCCGTGATGACCAGCGCTGTGGCAAGGCGGCACCCACTATCTCGGCCCGGGCTTGATGCAGGCGCCGGTACACGCCAATCAAATTCACATACGCAATCGCTCGTCCCAGTTGCGTGCGCGGCGTCAGCACCACCAGCTTGCTGTATCGCTTGGCCAGCAGGTCGGCCAGGGCATACGTGCCGGCGCCATGGTCTTGATCAAACAGTACAACGGTGCCCGCCTGTTTTTCACCCACCGGGGCTGACAGATTGGCAGCCAACCAGTCGCGTGCATCGATGCTGGGCTGACTGCCTGCCGCCAGTGCGGTGGCGCGCATGCGTGAGCCCGTGGCCAGCACCACGGCATCGGGCTTCAACGCTTGAATGTCGGCCACGCTCGCCTTCTGGTTCACCAGCATCTTCACGCCGTGTTCACGAATGCGAGCCAACTGGAATTGCATGACCTTGTCCAGCTCGGCGCGACCAGGCAGCCCGGCTTCCAGCCGAGTCTTGCCGCCCGGCGTGGACGAGCCCACCCAGGTGACCTGATGGCCACGTGCAGCCGCCACCCAGGCGGCCTCCATGCCGGCCACGCCCGAGCCCACCACCACCACATGGCGCTGACGTTCGGCCGCCGGTGGTGTCCAGTCGGCCTCGCCGGGTCGTGCCAGTTCAGGGTTATGGATACACGCCATGGGTTTGCCGGCGTGGATTTCGGCCCAGCACACGTTGCAAAACACACAAGGGCGGATCTGGTCCTTCTGACCCCGCTGCGCTTTGTTAGGCAAGGCCGGGTCGCTCACCAACGCGCGTCCCATGCCAATCAGATCAGCCACGCCGTCTTTCAGCAACTGCTCTGCATGGTCCACGTCCAGCACACGGCCAAAGGCCACCACCGAGATGGGCTTGGCATGCGGTCGCAAACGGCTTTGCAAGTCCATGAAGGGACCAGCGGCGTAGTTCATGTCCGGCGTGTGATCTTCCAGGCTGGGGCTGAAGTTGCCCTGACCAAACCCCAGGTAATCCAGACCACCCGCCTGCGCCAAGCGCTCCGCAATGCGACCCGCCTCCTGCTCATCAATGCCACCCTTCACCCCTTCGTCACCCGACATCTTCAGGCCGACGATGAAGTCATCCCCGCAGGCTTGCCGAATGCCGGACACGATGTCGCGCACAAAGCGGGTGCGTCGCTCCAGGTCGCCCCCATAGGCATCCGTGCGGGTGTTGGACCAGGGCGACAGAAACTGCGTGATCAAGTAGCCGTGCGCGCCATGCAACTCCACGCCAGAGAAGCCCGCCCGTTGCAAAATCTGGGCACAGTGGACATACGCGGCGATGACCTCGCGGATGTCGTCCTCGTTCATCACATGCGGCACTGACCAACTGTAGGCATCGGGCAGTGAGGACACGCCCATGGGCGCATCCACCGGATTCCACAGCGCCTGACGCCCCACGTGCCACAGCTGCCCCACCAGGCGGCAGTCATGCGACTCCACCGCCGCTGCCATCTTCTGCAAGCCCGCAAAATTGTCCGGGTCAAAAATGCAAACCACGCCAGGTTGCGGCACGCTGGAAGGGTGAATGGCCATGCCTTCGGTGATGAGCATGGCCGCACCGCCACGGGCCCGTTCCTCGTAATACGTGATCAGGCGATCCGTGACGCGGTTTTGCTGCGCATAGATGGACAACACCGCCGGATAAATGATGCGGTTCTTGAGTTTTTTCCGACCCAGGGTATGGGGAGTGAACAACATGACAACAAAATCCTTTATGCAAAAAGTCGCTGGCTGGCCAGACGGGCACCCTGGCTGAGGGACTGAAGCTTGGCCCACACCACATCGGTGGCCACACGCCCCATTCCTGCAGAAGTGTCAAAGCCGCAATCCGTGCCTGCCAGCACGCGTGAGGGGTCGCCCAGTTCACGCGCCATGAGTTCCAGCCGCTGAGCCACCACCTCGGGATGCTCGATAAAATTGGTGAGCACGTCGATCACGCCAGCGACAATCACCTGATGGTCTTGCAGGGGCTGTTCGCGCAGCACCTTCATTTCATGCGCGTGGCGTGCATTGGCAAACGGAAGTACAAAGCCACCCACGCGGGCCTGGCGAATGATGGGCCAGATGGTGTGCAGATCGATGTCACAGTCGTGCGGCCCTTCGTAGTTGCCCCAGCACACGTGCATACGTACCCGATCTGGTGGAATGTTGCGCAGGGCATCGTTCAGGGTTTCAACCACCAGTTCGGCAAACTTCAAGAACTCTGCATCCTGACAGGCATGGAATGACACATGGCGCTCCAGCGCCAGATCCGGGCAATCCAGTTGCAAGACAAAGCCTTGTTCAACCACAGCCTCGTACTCATGACGCAGGGCTTCGCCCAGCGCCCGCAGATACGCACGCTCGGAGTCGTAGTGCTCATTCAGACAGGCCGATGCGATGATGCCCGGTGAAGGCGCAGTGAGAAAGGCCTCGGTGTAACGGCCCTGCACATCGCCCAATGCCTGACGGAATTGCACGGCCTCGTCGCTGGCCGAACCAGGGTCGAGATAGCGGACCTCGCCCACCACCTTGGGCGGCGCGAAATTACTGACGGCCGCCTTGCCTGAAGCCGCAGACTCCAGTGCCTGCTTGAACACCGGATACCGCTCCACATCTGCCCGAGGCCAACGCTTCCACGCACCGCCAAAGCCGGAGAGCTTGCGTTGCACATACAGGAAGAAGCCCTCCCGTTGCTGCTCGCCGTTGTTGATGACATCCAGCCCGCTGTCGATTTGTCGCTGAACCGAGTCGATCATGGCCGCACGGCCCATCTGATCGAGCGCCTGCTCATCAATGGGCTCCTGGCGAGCACGCCGTGCATACAGCTCAACAAGGGGGGTAGGACGCGGAAGACTACCGGTGTGGGTGGTGAGAATGCGTTGGTCGCTCTTGTGCATGGCGCCGATGATTCGCCATCCCCCCGGCCTTGTCAACCAGCCCGCCGGGGCGGGGTATCACTTAGGTTCCACGACCGATCGGCCCCGCCCCGCACAAACGCGCTGCCGTCTGGGCGGCCAGATGCCCGCCAGCAACGGCACTGAGCAGACCATTGCCCGACAGATAACCCCAGACGGCGTTGCCCGACACACCACGCGCAGCACCTCCGGCGGCCAGCCAGTTCTCAAACACTTGCCCGGTGGGCGTGAGCACCTGCATCTGGTCGTTGATCGACAAGCCCCCTTGGGTATGAAACAACGCGCCTGTCACCTGAATGGCATGAAACGGCGCTTGAAGCGGACGGCGAAACTCGCGGCCCGTCAGCGCATCCACGCCCGGGCGAACGGTGTCCAGCGTCCGTTGCAGCGCGTCCATCGGACAATCCAGTCCTTGCGCCAATGCCGCTACATCTGCAAAGTGACGGACGGCACCGGCAGCTTCTGCACTCACAAAATCAGGGAAGTCTCTGGCCAGCGCCAGCAGTGGGTCATCAAACACATTCCAGGCCACGCCCTGCGGTTGCGCCAGCACTTGCACGGCGGCCTCGGAGTAGCCCTGTGTCTCATCGTGAAAGCGTTGCCCCAGACGGTTGATCTGCACGCCGCCCTCCATCATCAGGGCCCAAGTGATCAGCACGCCTTGCGGCACCGCCCAGGAGCCATGCCCCTGGTAGCCGCCCAGATCGGCCAATTCAGCCCCCATGGCCTGGCCCCACAACACCGCACTGCCATCGTTACCCACATGCCCGGCAAACAAGGCGTCCCGCATGGCGGGCAGCCACTGCTGCACCAGCGCGGGGTTGCCACCGTAGCCATTGCAAGCCAGCACCAGGACGTCGCACTGCACGGTATCCAGTTGACCATCAGGGCGACGATAGCCCACGCCTGTCATGCGTTCGCCCTGCGTCCACACATCCGTGACCTGTGCGCGTGTGAGCAGCGGAATGCCTGCGGCATCACATGCCCGCAGCAAGCGGCTCATCAAACCCGCGCCAGTTTTCTCCGGCACGGCGTGCATGCGATGGCGGCTGTGGCCTGGATAAAGGAATTGATCCAGCAGCACCCACGTCAGGCCATGGTCCTGTGCCAGCGCATCCAGCGCCGGACCAATGGCATGGGCATAAGCCGCCACCAAGTGGGCAGCCGCTGTGCCATGCGCCTTGGTTTGAATGTCCTGCATGAACAAGGCGGGCGAGTCTGACACCTGCGCGAGCCGCTGCACCTGAGTGCACGGCGCGGGGATGAAGCCTGAAGACAGCGCGGTGGAGCCGCTGGGCTGTGCATCGCGCTCCAGCACCACGCAGTCCACGCCCAGGGTGTGCAAGCGCAAGGCGGTGGTGAGACCACAGGCCCCGCCTCCCACAATCACCACGGGCACGTGCTCCGACGGCGGGCACGCCTGGTCGCGGTGAACCTGTGGTGTCCAGGGCATGTCAGTGCTGGGCGCTCAGTTGACGGGTGAAGGCCTCGCAGGTCATCACCTCGGAGATGGTGCCCATGTCGGCCAGCGAAGCTTCGTGCGTGGTTGTCTTGAAGGCCGCACACCCATCGCTCAACACCACCGTGTGGTACTCACGCATGTGTGCATCACGCAATGAACTGGCCACACCACCATTGGTGACAATCCCGCAAATGGCCAGCGTCTCAACACCAGCATGACGCAACACCCAGTCAAGTTGGGTGTTGAAAAAAGCCGAGTACGCCACCTTGCTCACGGACACATCCACCCACGGCAGAATGGCGTCCACATGCTGATGGCCCCAGGCGCCTTGCTGGAAGTCACCGCGCCGCAGGAATGGTCGCAACGCTTTCAGGTGCGGCGCAATCATGGGCTCGCCTTGAGCATCCGGCCACAGCGTGAACTGGCAGGCCACCACCAGTCCCCCCGCGGCCTTCACCGCTTGCGCCACTGGCGCCACGCGCGCGGGCAAGGCCAGGGCAGCGGGGCTGACCGCGCCGCCACGGGCATAAGCGCCCTCAGGAGCCAGAAAGTCGTTTTGAAGATCGACGATCAGCAAGCCGGTGCGTTGTGCATCACTCATGCGGCCATCTCCTGACGAGTCACTCGTAAATTGCCGAAGTCATCCACCCGGGCTTCAAAGCCGGGCTCCAGCCAGACCGTGGTGTCAGGCTGCTCCAGAATGGCGGGGCCTGCCACCACAGCACCCACGGGCAGCGCCAGCCGGTCCAGTCGCTGTGCCTCCCACCAGCGTCCCTGGTGATACACGCGCTGGGTGCCCAGGGGCTGCGTGGAGCCCGCACCCTGAGGCGCCAACACCTGCAGGTTGAATTTCGGGCGAATGCCCAACCGGGCATAGCGCAAATTCAGCACCCGGATCACCAGCCCACTCAGCACGCGACCAAACGCCTGCTGATAACTGGCTTCGAAGGCTTGCTGAATGCGCTCACGGGTGAGCTGGGCCGGGTCGATGCGAACCGACAGGGTATGGGTTTGCCCTGCATACAGCATGTCCAGCACCACGATTTCTTCCACCGATTCAAACCGCACGCCGGCAGAATCCAGCCGTTGCTGACACTGCTGCGCCAGCGCAGACAAACGCTGTTGCAGTTGCGCCAGATCCAGTTCCTTCAACCCCTGGTTGAGGGTCTGGACAGCGTCATGTCGCATGTCGGCCATCACACAACCCAGCGCCGAGGTGACGCCCGGATAACGTGGAATCAAGCCGGTGGTCACACCCACCTCGCGCATCATGGCGCACACATGCAAGGCACCGCCGCCACCAAACGGCATGTAGGCAAACTGGCGCGGATCGTGGCCACGTTCAATCGAGGCCACGCGAATGGCGCCGGCCATCTTGGCATTGGCCACGGTCAGAATGGCTTCAGCCGCAGCTTCGACAGAGAGCCCCAGGGGACGCGCCACATGCACATCGATGGCTTGCGCGGCCGCCTGGGCATCCAGCGCTTGCAACAAGCCACCACCCAGCGGCCGATCGGCGGCAATGCGCCCCAGAAACACATTGGCATCCGTGACGGTGGGGCGCGTGTTGCCGCGTCCATAGCAGGCCGGCCCAGGCTGACTGCCAGCCGACTCGGGCCCCACCTGCAACATGCCACTGGCGTCCACCGAGGCAATCGACCCACCACCCGCGCCAATGGTCTCGATCTGGATCATGGGTGAGCGCACCACCATCCCGAACTCGATGGCGGTCTGCGCAGCCAAGGCCGCTTCACCCCCAGCCACCAACGACACATCAAAGGAGGTGCCGCCCATATCGCCCGTGATGACATCGGGAAAGCCCGCCGAACGCGCAATGGCCGCACAGGCAATCACACCCGCCGCCGGGCCGGACAAAGCGGTGCGCACCGGCACATCACACGCGGTCTGGCGCGACATCACGCCACCATTGCTTTGCACAATCAACAACTCGCCGGCAAACCCCTGTCCGCGCAAATCCGCATCCAGCCGCGCCAGGTAGCTGCCCACCACCGGTTGCAGGGCCGCATTCAAGGTGGCGGTGGAGCAGCGCTCGAACTCACGGATCTCGGGCAACACCTCGGCTGCCGCGGTTACGTGGGGATTGGGCCAGAGCTCGCGCACCGCAGCCACGGCCGCTTGCTCATTGACCGGGTTGGCGTAGGCATGCAGGAAGAACACGCACACCGCCTCGCAGCCAGCCGCCAGCAAGGCACGGGCTTGTGCGCGCACCTGCGCCAGGTCCACCGGCGTGTGCAAGGTGCCGTCCGCCAGCACGCGCTCATCCACCTCCAGCCGCCACTCGCGTGGCACCACCGGCGTGAAGCTGCCACGCAAGCCCCACGTGGCAGGCCGGTCACGGCGGCGCATTTCCAGCACATCCCGAAAGCCACGCGTGGTGATGATGCCGGTACGCGCCACCTTGCGCTCCAGCAAGGCATTGGTCCCCACGGTGGTGCCGTGCACGATGGTGGCTATTTCATTCGCGCCACCGCCCGAGCGGGCAATGCCATTCATGAAGCCACGTGCTTCCTCGCCACGGGTAGAGGGCACCTTCACGATGCGCACGTCACCACTGACCTCATCCAGAATAAATAAATCGGTGAACGTGCCGCCCACATCCACACCAATCACGGTGGAGCGCTGGGGGTTGCGCTTGTCGCTCATGTCGAAACCTTCCCTGTCGTCGAACTCACCCAGCCCTGTGCTGCATCTTGCGCTCTGGCCGCAGGACTGCGCTGTGCGGGGTCGCCATAGCCGCCTCCGCCAGGCGTTTGCAGCCGTACCCGCTGGCCTTTGCGCAAAGGAATGCCCAGCATCTTGGACACCATGGGCGGGCGCACCCATTCATCACCCTGCTGAAATTCAAACACGTTGGGCAAGGCAGGCTGACCACCGGCAATTCCCTTGGGTGCCGAGGTGCCACGCTCACCGAAGATGAAGGCTTCGGCCTGCTCTTCCAGCAATTCAATTTCGTAGATGGCCCCCAACCCGCCGCGATGCTCGCCATCGCCCCCGGAATCCGGGCGCAATGCCCATTGCGTGAAGCGCACCGGATAGGCCGCCTCCAGAATTTCCAGCGGCGGAATGGTGGCGGTGGAGATGGGCGCGTTGCCATGGCTGAGCCCATCGCCATCGGCATGTCCGCCATGACCGCCGCCAAAAAAGCTGAACATCACCCAACGCTGTCCGCGTCGTGCGGCATCCGTTCGATGGCCGGCGATGGAAAGCGCATTGATGGTGCCGTAAGCGTGCGCCATGGCGCGCTTGGGGTCGGCCTGGGCCATGGCGCTGAACATCACATCGATCATGCGCAGAATGGTTTCGGTGTAGCCACCCACGGGGCGTGGCCGTGCGGCACTGATCACCAGGCCATCGGGCAGCACGAAGTCCACCGCGTCCAGCACACCGGCATTGGCGGGCACATCGGGGAACAGGTGTTTGAGCGCCACATAGCAAGCCGCCACCGCCGTGGCGCGCGAGATGTTCACCGGCCCTTCGCACTGCGGACTGGTACGCGTGAAGTCCAGCGTGAGGCGGTCCCCTCGCACGCGCATGTCCAGGGCAATGGTGAGTGGCGTATTGCGCACGCCATCGTTGTCCAGCACATCCTCGAAGGCGTAGTCACCATCGGGCAACGTGGCAATGTGCGCGCGCATCAGGCGCAAGGCCCGCTCGCGCAATTCACGCATGGCGGTGAGCACGCGCTCGTCACCGTATTCATCCAGCAGACTGTGCAATCGCACCGCGCCCAGCTCCAGCGCAGCGAGTTGACCGTTCAAGTCGCCCCACAGGCTGTCAGGCAAGCGGGTGTTGGCGCGCAGAATGGCCAGCACATCTTCATCCAGCTGTCCTTGCCTCACGATGCGCACGGGGGGAATTTGCACCGCTTCTTGCCAGCACTCCGTGGCCGCCGGGTTGTAGTTGCCGGGCACAGCACCGCCCACGTCATGCCAGTGCGCCGCCGAGGCCAGGTAGCAAAACAAACGGCCATCGCGATAGAACGGTCGCACCAGCTTGAAGTCATTGGCGTGCGTGCCACCGTCGTAAGGATCGTTGAAAAGCCAGGTGTCGCCCTCACGCATGCCACCACGGCCAGCCGCTGCCTGCGCGGCGGCACGCACGGCAAACGCCATCGCGCCAACGAACACCGGCAACCCCGACTTGCCCTGCACCAGGGTGTCGCCGGAGTCGGCGTCATACAGTCCATGACAAGCGTCGTGGGCCTCGGCGATGATGGGGTTGAACGCGCTGCGATACAACGTGGCGTCCATCTCGTCAGCAATTTGTTCCAACCGGCCACGCAGCACGGCCAGGGTCACCGGGTCCAGCGCGGTGCCGGCAGAGGGGTTGAGTTCAGGCATGTGGGCCTCGTGAGGATCGTTGTTTAAGCAAGGGCAAGAGTCCGCCCGCGCGGACCATGTCCATTAAAAAGTCGGGGATGGGCGCGGCCTGCAAGCGTGTGCCATCGGCACGGATGATCTCCCCCGCTTGGGAGGACACCTCCCACTGCAGACTTTCACCCTCGCTGATCTGCTGGGCATCCGGGCAGGTCAGCAACAGCAATCCCAGATTGAAAGCATTGCGAAAGAACAACCCGCCAAATGAAGGGGCAATGACCGCAGACACCCCCAGGTGCACCAGCGCACCCGCGGCCTGCTCGCGCGATGAGCCAATGCCGAAATTGGGCCCGGCCACCACCACGTCACCCGGGCGGACCGATGATGCAAATTCGGGTCGAACGCTCTCCAGGCAATGCATGGCAATCACGTCCAGCCCGTGCTTCATGTAGGCGCCAGGCGCCAGCACATCGGTGTCAATGTCCGAGCCCAGGCGCCAGGCCCGGGCGCGTGGGGTGGCGTTCAAGCGCATGACAACTCCCGAACGTCCGCGATGCGTCCTTGCAGCGCGGAAGCCGCCACCGTCCAGGGTGAGGCCAGGTACACCTGCACACTGGCCGGCCCCATGCGCGCCTTGAAATTGCGCGCCGTGCTGGAGATGACGCGCGCGCCCTCCTCGAAATGACCGCCATAGCCCGCGCAAATACCGCAGCTGTTGGGCAGCACCTCGGCCCCGGCATCCACCAAGGTTTGCATCACGCCTTCACGGGCGGCCTGCGCCTGCTCACGGGCGCTGGCCGGTGCCACCAGCAGGCGCATGCCCTTGGCAATGCGACGACCGCGCAACACGGTGGCCGCCGCGCGCAAATCTTCCAACTTGGCGCCCGTGCATGCGCCCAGGTAGGCCACATCAAGCGATACATCGGCGTATGCCGTGACGGGCTGTGTGTTGGCAGGGCTGTGCGGGGCAGCTACTTGAGGCGCCAGCGTGGTGGCATCGAAGGTGTGCAGCGTCACCTCGGCGTCGGGGTCGGAGCGCCAGTGATGCACCTCGGCCAATCGATCTTCGCTCACGCCGGTGGCGCGCAAGTAATCCTGGGTCACGTCATCGGGCTCGATCAAGCCCGCTTGTGCACCCAGCTCCGCGCTCAGGTTGGACAAGGTCATGCGCTCTTGCATGTTGAGCCTGCGGACCGTGTCACCGGCAAACTCCACGGCCTGGTAGTCACCACCGTTCATTCCAAAGCGGCCAATCATGTGCAGCATCATGTCCTTGGCGCCCACGCCCGGTGTGAGCT
>VEQI01000414.1 GCA_018883305.1 Limnohabitans sp.
GTACGTGATGGTGTGGATCAACTCACCGCGCGTGCAGCCTCCCCCGACGTGGCGCAAGCCATGATTCGCGAGATGGCCTGGTACGACGCCTACCTGCAGCGCGGCAGCGTGGACCGCAGTGCCAACACCACGCCGGGCAACAAGAAGGGTGGCTTGTCCAACATTGTCGAGAAAGCCATGGGCTCCATCGTGAAGTCCGGTTCGTCGCCCATTTCGGGGGTTTTGGCGCCGGGCGAGAAGCTCACGCAAAAGGGTCTCATCTATGCTGCCACGCCGGCCAGCGATTTCATCTGCGGCACCCTGCAACTGGCCGCCGGGATGAATCTGCACATCTTCACCACGGGTCGTGGCACCCCCTACGGACTGGCGGCCTGCCCGGTGGTGAAGGTGGCCACGCGATCGGATCTGGCGCGCCGCTGGCACGATCTGATGGATGTGAACGCCGGTCGAATTGCCGAGGGCGAGGTAACCATTGAAGAACTGGGTTGGGAGATGTTTCGCTTGTTGCTGGACGTGGCCAGTGGTCGCCACAAAACCTGGGCCGAAAAGTGGAAGCTGCATAACGCCTTGGTGTTGTTCAACCCAGCGCCAGTGACCTGAGGCGCCCCCAACCCGCTGACGAGGGAGTTGCAAGGTGGCCTCTCTCTCCGTTCACGACAGTAAAAACTGATCGTTCCTCATCTGCATGAGCGCATGCGGGCCGGCCAGCGCCGAGCGTGCGTGGGCCTGCGCTCTTGGCAGCAGGTGTTCAAAGTAGAACTCGGCCGTTTGCAGTTTGGCCGTGTAGAACGCCGCGCTTTCAGCGCCCTTGCCACTGCGTAGCAGATCCTGCGCACAACGCGCCTGCTGGCACCAGAAGTGAGCCATCATCATGTAACCACCCACCATCAGATAGTCCACACCGGCTGCGCCCACCACATCACGGTCGCGGCTGGCTTTGAGCATTAGCCGTGTGGTCAGCCAATTCCATTGCCAGGCACATCGCATCAAGGTGCGAGACATTCGGCCTACGGGGCCGCGCTGGAATGCGCCTGATCGCCCGAGCGTCCACATCTGTGCGGTGAATTCGCGTACACAACGCCCCCGGGAACCCAGCAACACTTTGCGCCCCAGCAGATCCAGCGCCTGGATGCCTGTGGTGCCTTCATACAAAGTGGCGATGCGCGCGTCGCGGGCAATCTGTTCCATGCCGTGCTCACGGATATAGCCATGCCCGCCAAACACCTGCATGCCCAGGTTGGCCGCTTCCAGCCCCATCTCCGTCAGAAAGCCTTTCAGAATGGGCGTGAAAAAACCCAATGTGCTGTCGTGCGCCTCGTAGGCCGCCTGATCGCCCGACCAGGCGGCCGTGAACATGCGGTCTGCCAATTGCGCGGCGCTGTAAATCATGGCACGCCCACCTTCGGCAATGGCCTTTTGGGTCAGCAACATGCGGCGCACATCGGCGTGCCAGATCAGGGCGTCTGCCACCTGGTCTGGCTCCTTTTTGCCGGAGAGGGAGCGCATGCTGCGCCGCTCCTGGGCATACCGTACCGCCCCCTGAAAAGACAACTCGGCATGGGCCACCCCTTGAATGGCCGTGCCAATGCGTGCCGTGTTCATGAACGTGAACATGGCCTCCAGCCCATGATGGGGTTGAGCGATCAATGTGCCCACGGCGCCCTCGAAGTTGAGCACGGCCGTGGCATTGCCATGGATACCCATCTTGTGTTCCAGCGATCCGCAATGCACGTGGTTGTGAGCACCCAGTGTGCCGTCAGGATTCACCATCCGCTTGGGCACCGCGAACAAGGAGATGCCTCTTGTACCCGCCGGCGCATCCGGTAAACGAGCCAACACAATGTGCACGATGTTGTCTGTCAGATCATGCTCACCACTGGAGATGAAGATCTTGGTGCCCGTGATGGCGTAATGCCCATCGGGCAATGGTTGGGCTTGCGTTTTGATCTGCCCCAGATCCGAACCGCATTGAGGTTCGGTCAGACACATCGTGCCCGTCCATGCGCCCGAGATCAGTGAGGGCAGGTACTGTTGCTTCAATGTGTCACTGCCATATTGGAGCAACGTATTGATGCAGCCAATGCTCAAGCCTGGATACATGTTGAAGGCCCAGTTGGCCGTGCCCATCATCTCGCTCTTGATGAGATTGAGTGACATGGGCAATCCTTGCCCACCATAAGCCGTTGGGAACGACAGGCTTTGCCAGCCACCCGCCACAAACTGCGCGTAAGCCTCTTTGAATCCATCGGGGGTGATGACCTTGCCCTCTTGAACACGACAACCTTGCTGATCACCGATGGCGTTGAGGGGTGAAAGCACATCTTCGCAATAGGTGGCGGCGGCTTCCAAAATAGCGTCCACCACATCGGGCGTGGCATCTTCGCCTGGTGGCAAAGAGCGGTAGTGTCCCGCGTAGTCGAACACTTCATTCATCAAAAAACGAATGTCGCGCATTGGTGCTCGATAGGCCACCATGGTTTATCGCTCCAGAATGGCCACGACACCCTGGCCGCCCGCCGCACAAATGGAAATGAGACCACGGCCTTGAC
>VEQI01000076.1 GCA_018883305.1 Limnohabitans sp.
TGGTCAACCTGTGGCCACGGCGGCCCGTTGCCCGCTGGCCTTTGAGCGCGTGCGCTTTGTGGGCGAGCCGGTGGTCGCCATCGTGGCGGATACCGAACAACAAGCCCGGGACGCGGCCGAAGCCGTGATGGTGGACTATGAGGAGCTGCCCTGCGCTGTCACGCTGGAAGACGCACTGGCACCCAACGCCCCCTTACTGAGCGATGCACCAGACAACCGCAGCGCCGAGACCCGTTACGGGGACGCCGCCTCGGTGGACAAGGCGTTTGCAGCGGCCCGGCACGTGGTCAAACTGGACATCGTCAACCAGCGCGTGGCCGCGCTCTCCATCGAGCCGCGCAGCGTGCTGGCCTACGTGGATCAAGGTCGCCTGAGCATTCGCATGAGCAGCCAAATGCCCACTGGCGTTCGTGGCACCGTGAGCGACATCCTGGGCCTGCCCGTCGAGCAGGTGCGTGTGATGATCGGTGACGTGGGCGGCGGCTTCGGCATGAAGACCGGGGCCTACGCGGAAGATGTGGTGACGGCGTACTGTGCCCACCGCCTGCAGCGTCCCGTCAAGTGGATTGCCGATCGCAGCGAGGAATTCCTCTCCAGCGCCCATGGCCGCGACATTCAATGCCATGCCGAAATGGCCCTGGATGATTCCGGCAAGGTGCTGGGCTTGCGTATTCGCACACATGCCAATGTGGGCGCCTATCCGGGCATGACCGGCATTGCCATTCAGGTGCTGATCGGGCCTTGGGTGCAGACCAGCGTCTACGATATTCAAAACATTGACTTCCATTACACCGCGGTGCTGACCAACACGGCACCCACCGGCGCTTACCGTGGCGCTGGTCGCCCCGAGGCCATCTTCAATATTGAGCGTCTGATGGACGAGGCTGCGCGTCAAAGCGGCATCGACCGCATCACCCTGCGTCGTCGCAACTTCATCCAGCCCGCTCAGATGCCGTACAAAAACCCGATGGGTCAGACGTACGACACCGGCGCCTTTGAATCCGTGATGGATCAGGGCCTGAAGCAGGCCGACTGGGCCGGCTTTGAACAGCGCGCTGCCGAGTCCCAGCGCAAGGGCTTGTGGCGCGGCCTGGGCATTGCCACCTTCCTGGAGTGGACGGGTGGCAACGCACTGGAAGAAAACGTCAACGTGCGCATCATGGATGACGGCGTCATCGAGGTGTTCACGGCGGTGAACGGCATGGGGCAAGGCATTGCCACCACGCTGGCGCAGTTGGTGGTGGACATCTTCAAGGTGCCGCTGTCGCAAGTGCGCATCGTGATGGGTGACACCGATCGCGGCAACGGTTTTGGCAGTGCAGGCTCGCGCTCGTTATTCACCGGCGGCTCTGCCGTCAGCGTGGGCTCGGCCAAGGCGCTCGAGCGCGCCCGCGAACTGGCGGCCGAGGCCATGGAAGCCGCCCCGCAAGACGTCCAATACGAAGCGGGCCGCTTCACCGTGGCGGGCACCGATCTTCACATGACGCTGGCCGACGTGGCCCAGCGCCAGCCCGAGCGCCGCATCGAACTGGACTCCAAGACGGCCGCCAGCGGCCCGACCTGGCCCAATGGCTGCCACATCTGCGAGGTGGAAGTGGACCCGGCCACCGGCACGGTGCAACTGGCCGCCTACTCCTCCGTCAACGACGTGGGCCGCGTGGTCAACCCGATGATCGTGCGCGGTCAGCTGGATGGGGGCGCGGTGCAAGGCCTGGGGCAGGCGTTGTGCGAGTCATTGGTCTACGACCGTGAAACAGGTCAGCCGGTCACGGGCAGTCTGATGGACTATGCCGTGCCGCACGCTGACATCATGCCGAGCTTCTTTGTGACCTCCATGGACGAGACCACGCCGTGCAAAAACAACGTGCTGGGTGTGAAGGGCGTGGGCGAGTTAGGCACCATTGGCGCCACGCCTGCCGTGGTCAATGCGGTGGCAGATGCCCTGGCACGGCATGGCAAGGGGGCGTTGTCTCCCAAGATTCAAATGCCCATGACGCCGGCCCGCATCTGGGGTCTGTTGCAGCAAGGCTGATCGACAGCTCATATCGCCAAACGCCGCCCGTTAGGGCGGCGTTTTTTTTGCAATGCTGGAAACGTGGTCTGGATTAACCCAGGTGCTGACCCACCAAGCCAGCCAGTTCAAACATGCTGACCTGGTCCTTCCCGAACACGGGTCGCAGCTTGTCATCCGCGTTGATCTTGCGCTTGTCGGCGGCATCCTGCAGGCCATGGGCTCGGATGTAGTCCCACAATTTCTTGATCACCTCGGTACGTGCCACCGGCTCTTGGCCAATCACCGCGGCCAGAGCGGCACTGGGTGCCTTGCCGGCGGCGGGCTTGCGCGGCGCTTTGGGTGCCTTGGGCGTTTTGGCAGCAGTCGTTTTCTTGGCAGCGGTCTTGGTGCCCGCTTTTGCTGCCGTCTTGGCGGCCCCCTTGCCCGCGGGTTTCGCCGGCGCACCTGCAGCGGCGCCCGGGCGCTGGCGTGGGGGATATTTGCTGGTGCGCGGCTCGAACTCGAAACCCACCTTGCCCGCCTCGGCATTCCAGGCCAGGAAGGCCTTGAAGGGTCGGCGGGTACGCATGGACACGAACTTGTCCAGCAAATCGGTCTTGCCCGTGCTGAGCAGCTTTTGCACTTGCTCGATGGACACCGGTTGCTGCAAGATCACCTTTCCGGTTTTGAAATCACACGATGGCGTAGCCTGCGCGTGAGTAGGCACAGACTTTTCACACACATAGTTGGTGCCGTGCTCACGCACTGCGGCTCCACACTTGGGGCAGGCGCCCAGTGCGGCATGCTCGCCAAACTCCACCAACTCACCGCTGTCCTCATCGGCCTTGTCGTCGCCAAAGTTGAACTCCAGCTTCCAGTTGCGCTCTTCTTCATTGAACTTGAGCACGATCTCGGCCGTGAACGGCCAGCCGGCCTTGGAGCGGAAACCCTCCAGCGGCCCCACCTGCTTGTTCGCCAGCAGCGCCTCCACTTCGTGCAATTCAAACGCGCGCCCGGCAGGCGTTTTGCCAAACGAGAAGCCGCAACCCTCACTTTGACCATCGGCACCGGTGCAAGCAAACCGGCGGTAGTTTTCCCGCACCTGGCCACCACAGGTGGGGCAGGGGGTTTTCAGGGTCACATAGTCGCCAGGCACCGTGTCACGGTCGTATTCCTTGGCCTTTTTGACGATGCGCTCGGTCATCTGGGCAATCTCGGCCATGAAGGCCTCCCGGCTCAACTGGCCGTGCTCCATTTGCGAGAGCTTGTGTTCCCATTCACCCGTGAGCGTGGGTGAAGAAAGCTCCTCCACCCCCAGCCCGCGTAGCAGCGTCATCAGCTGAAAGGCCTTGGCGGTGGGAATCAGCTCGCGACCATCGCGCAGCATGTATTTTTCATTCAGCAGGCCTTCAATGATGGCCGCACGGGTGGCCGGTGTGCCAAGGCCTTTCTCCTGCATGGCCTCGCGCAGCTCATCGTCTTCCACCAGCTTGCCAGCCCCTTCCATGGCCCCCAGCAGCGTGGCTTCGGTGTATCGGGCGGGCGGACGGGTTTTCAAGGCTTGCGGGTGGACGGACTCATTGCGCGCCATCTCCCCGGGCTTGACCGCCACCAGGGTCTTGCCACTGCCATCGTCCTCGGTCTGGGCTTCCTTGCCATAAATGGCCAGCCAGCCTGGCTTGACCATCACCTTGCCCTCGGACTTGAAATGATGGCTGACGCCCTGGTGCGCCACCTGCGAAATACGGGTGGTGACCAGGAATTCCGCCGGCGGGAAGAACACCGCCAGAAAGCGCTTGACCACCAGGTCATACAACTTTTGCTCCGCCTCAGATAAACCCGAAGGGGCCTGCAGTGTTGGGATAATGGCAAAGTGGTCGCTCACCTTGCTGTTATCGAACACACGCTTGGTCGGCTTGATGTAGTTGTTGTTCAGCGCCGTGAGCGCGAACGGCGCCAGGTGCTTCATGCCGCTGTCGGCCAGCATCTCGAAGGTTTGACGCACCGTGGGCAGGTAGTCCTCGGGCAGGTGGCGCGAGTCGGTACGGGGGTAGGTCAGGGCCTTGTGGCGCTCGTACAAACTCTGCGCGAGGGCGAGGGTGGTTTTGGCCGAGTAGCCAAAACGGCCGTTGGCCTCCCGCTGCAGCGAGGTCAGATCGAACAGCCCACCCGACGATTGGGTGGTGGGCTTGCTTTCCTCCGTGACGGTCGCGGCCTTGCCGCGCACGGCATCCGCAATGGCCTGCGCTTCTTGAGCCGACCAGACCCGGTCGGCCTTGCGCTCGGGGTCGTTCTCATCCTTCTTGTGGGCGGGGTTGAACCACTTGCCGGCGTATTCGCCCGCCTCGACCAGGAAGCTGGCGTGGATCTCCCAGTAGTCACGGCTGACAAACTTGCGAATCAACTCCTCGCGCTCGACCACCACGCTCAACGTGGGGGTTTGCACCCGGCCGACGGTGGTGAGAAAGAAGCCCCCATCCCGCGAGTTGAAGGCGGTAAAGGCACGGGTGCCATTGATGCCCACCAGCCAATCGGCTTCGGAGCGACTGCGCGCGGCGTCGGCCAGGCCTTGCATCTGTTTTTCCGTACGCAGGGCATCGAAGCCGTCACGAATGGCCTGCGGCGTCATGGATTGCAGCCACAAACGTTGGACGGGCTTGCCCAGCGGCTTTTTGCCGCCAGCGTACTGCTCGATCAGACGAAAGATCAATTCCCCCTCGCGCCCCGCGTCACAGGCATTGATCAAGGTTTCCACGTCCTTGCGTTTGGCCTGCTTGATGACGGCGCTCAGTCGGGACTTGGTTTTGTCCACGGGCTTGAGGTCGAAATACGGCGGAATGACTGGCAGGTGGGCAAATGACCATTTGCCACGCTTGACGTCGAATTCCTCGGGCGCCTGGATTTCCACCAGATGGCCGACGGCACTGGTGACGACATAGCGATCGTTCTCAAAATGGTCGTCATGCTTCTCGAATTTGCCAGCGACAGGCGTGAGCGCCCGCACGATGTCCTGTGCCACCGAGGGTTTTTCGGCAATGACCAGGGTTTTACTCATGAATGACAAGGTCCTTCTGGGTCCAGTTCTGAAGTCCGGGCCGATGTGCTTCTACAATCAGCCCTCGCGCGCACGCGCACGTGTGTGCGCACGCATGTACGTATTCAACTTAACAAAAAAACAGCCCGTGTCAACCAGATCCCCCGCATCTCCCTCCGGTCGTCGTATCCAGACCCGTCGTTCCGGCGTGCATGGCAAAGGCGTGTTTGCCCTGCAAGACATTCCCAAGGGCGAGGTGATCATCGAGTACGTGGGCGAGATCATCAACTGGAAAGAAGCCCTGCGGCGCCATCCCCACGACCCGAAGGACCCCAACCACACCTTCTACTTCCATTTGACGGAAGACCGGGTCATTGACGCCTTGTACGGCGGCAATGCGTCACGCTGGATCAACCACTCCTGCAAGCCCAATTGCGAGGCGGATGAGGAAAATGGCCGGGTCTTTATCAAGTCGCTGCGAAAAATCAAGGCCGGGGAAGAGCTGAACTACGATTACGGGCTGATCATCGACGAGCGCTACACTCCCAAACTGAAGGCGCAATACCCCTGCTGGTGTGGTGCCAAAAATTGTCGCGGCACCTTGCTGGCCTCCAAGCGCGGTCGCTGAAAGTCGTCCATGGCAACGCCCTGGCCCCTGGAGGACTTGTGGCTGGCGTTGTCCCCGATGTGCCCCGGTCTGAGCCTGGAGTGGCTGCCCAGCATCGACTCCACCAACACCGAGTTGATGCGGCGCGCCCGCCAGGGCCAGATCGACCCCGTCATGCTCATCGCCGAAACACAAACAGCTGGGCGTGGTCGCCTGGGGCGCAACTGGACCAGCCGTGCCCAGGACTCCCTGACGTTTTCGCTGGGCCTGATGCTCAACCCTCCTGACTGGTCGGGTTTGTCGCTGGCCGTTGGTGTGGCACTGGCTGAGTCATTGACGCAATTGCTGCACGCCCAGCCGCCGCACGTGGCCCATCCAGACCCTGATCGTGTGGTGCTGGGTTTGAAATGGCCTAACGACCTGTGGTGTGACCCTGGAAACGGGCCGCACAAACTGGGCGGCATCCTGATCGAGACGGCCACCCTCCCGGATCCCGGCGCCGCGCTGGCGGGGCGCTATGCCGTGATAGGCGTGGGCCTCAATCTGCGTACACCTGAGGGGGTGGACAGCAGCATTCCGCCGCTGGGGTTGCAAGACTTGGCAACCGGCTTGCAGGCTCCTCACCTGCTGCGTGAGCTGCTGCCTGGCTTGATGCGCGTCGTGCTGGATTTCAACCAGCAAGGGTTCGCCCCCTTGCTGCCGCGCTTTGCACGCCGGGACTGGTTGCGTGACCAGGCCATCCGCCTCTCCGATGGCCGCGAGGGCTGGGCGCGCGGCGTGGATGCCCAGGGACAGTTGCTGGTGGACACCGATACCGGTCGAGCCCTCATTCACAGCAACGAGATCAGCATCCGTCCACGGCGCTGAGCATTTCACGCCCCGCCGGGTCAGATAGCAACCCCGCGTTACTTGAAACCCACACGGTCCAGCATCTGCTGCACCTTGAACTGGTTCATGCCCACCGCACTGATGGGCACCAGCTCACTTTTGAAACTGCCTCCCGTCATGGCCTGCAGGGCCGGGTTCTCCAGCTTCATTCCAGGCACCACCGGCCATTCGTTGTTGCCGTTGGCAAAGTGTTGCTGCGCCGCAGGACTCACCAGGTACTCCAGAAACTTCACAGCGTTGTCCGCATGCTTGGCATGACGGGCCACCCCGCCACCGGCGACGTTCACATGCGTGCCCCAGCTGGCCTGGTTGGGAAACACCACCCCCAGGTTCGCCATCACGGCTTGATCTTCCGGTTTGGTGGAGCGCATGATGCGTGCCAGGTAATACGTGTTGGTGAGCGCCACCCCGCATTCGCCTGATGCCACCCCCTTGATCTGGTCCGTGTCCCCCCCACGCGGGGGACGCGCCAGGTTGTCCACCAGGCCCTTGAGCCAGCGCTCGGTCTGGGCCGGACCCATGTGCTCGGTCATGGCGCCAAAAAGGCTGAGGTTGTAGGGATGCGAGCCTGAGCGAATGCACAACTGGCCCTTGAACTCTGGGCTGGCCAGCTTTTCATAGGTGTCCAGCGATTCCCGCTTGTGGCGGCGCTGATCAAACACGATGACACGGGCGCGGTTCGACAGACCGAACCAGGCCGAACCACCGCCCTCCACGGGCTTGGCGCGCAGCGTGGCAGGCACGGACGTTTCGAGCACCTTGGATTTCACCGGCAGAAAAAGCCCATCCACCTCGGCGCGCCACAGGCGGGCCGCGTCCACCAGCAAAATCACATCTGCGGGTGAAGCGGCGCCTTCCGCTTTCAGTCGGGACAAAATGCCCGCATCGTCGGCATCGACACGGTTGATGCGAATGCCGGTGGCCTGAGTGAACTGGCTGTACAAGGCCTCATCCGT
The DNA here is from genome assembly GCA_018883305.1 of Limnohabitans sp. Taxonomy (GTDB): domain Bacteria; phylum Pseudomonadota; class Gammaproteobacteria; order Burkholderiales; family Burkholderiaceae_C; genus Limnohabitans. The sequence goes on from VEQI01000076.1 coordinate 7,479, forward strand.
GGGATAGTGTCTGGCCGAATACAGGTTGAGTACCTTGTCCTGTGTCTGCGCGTGGACTGCGGGGGACAGCAGTGCGCTTGTGACCGTCCACACCAGGGCGCACAAACGGGCAATCATCGGGTTGGGTTGTCGCATGAAGAGGCTCCGAATCAGGGCCGGCCAAGATGGCCGATAGGGGCAGATCCTACATCAAATGCGAATGATTCTCAATTGACGAAAATCAACCCCCAACGACATGAGGGTCTACCGCGTGGGCCTGGTTGACCCACGATCTAGGCTGCAGGCCGACGCAAGGCCCGGCTGAGCAGCATCACCGGAATCAACCCCACCAGTACCAGCGCCAGCGAGGGCAGGGCCGCTTCGCCAAGGCGCTCGTCGCGGGCCAATTGATACGCCATCACTGCCAAGGTGTCGGTGTTGAAGGGGCGCAACACCAGGTTGGCCGGCAACTCCTTCATCACATCCACCAGCACCAGCAACACGCCTGCCACCACCGGGCGACGCATCAAGGGCCAATGCACCGCTCGCCACAGGCGAAACCACGAGGTGCCGAGCATGCGAGCGCTCTCGTCAAAGCTGTGCGGAATGCGGGCGTAGCCGCTTTGCACCGATTGCAAGGCCACCGCCACAAAACGCACCAGGTAAGCCCACAACAAGCCCAGCAAGGTGGCAGTCACCCAGGCACCCACCCCCCAATCCGGCCAACGACTCTGCACCCAGCCCACGGGCAGCAACAAGCCCACCACGATCACGGCGCCCGGCACGGCATAGCCCAACCCGGCGCCCTGGACCGCCCAGGGCACGGGTCCACGGGGCTGACGTCTGGCTTCAAAAGCCAGCCAGCTGGCCACAGCCACGGCCACCACTGCCGTCATCAGACCCAATCGGAAACTGTTCCAGGTCCACGCCAGAAAACGTCCCCACGGCCAGTCCAACGCATCCCCCGACGATCCGAGGGCCTGCAACAACAAGATGACTGGCACCACAAAACCCAACAGCACCGGCATCAGGCACAACACCTGCGCCAGCACTTGCGCCGCGCCGTGCAAGCGCACCGGCTGAGCTTCACGTGCCCGATCCATCGACCGGCTGCTGGCAAAACGCAAGCGGGACTGAGCACGCCGCTCCACCAGCAGCACCGCCACCACCACCACCAGCAACACCGTGGCCAATTGCGCCGCCGCGATGCGATCTTCCATCACCAGCCAAGCTTTGTAGATGCCCGTGGTGAAAGTCTGCACGCCAAAGTAGCTGGAGACGCCATAGTCGGCCAGTGTCTCCATGAGCGCCAGGGCCGTTCCCGCCGCAATGGCCGGCCTGGCCAGCGGCAAGGCCACCGCCCGAATGCGCCGTGACAAGGGGGCGCCCAGCAGTCGCGCCGCCTCCATCAGATGAGTGGCGCGCTCAGCCAACGCGCTACGTGCCAGCAAGTAGACATAGGGGTACAAGGTCAGAGCCAGCACGCAGGCCGCGCCCCACAGGCTGCGAATTTCGGGCAACACGCGCCCTTGCCAGCCCCACTGCTGGCGCATCCAGGATTGCGCAGGGCCGCTGAACTGAAGAAAGTCGGTGTAGGCGTAGGCCACCACGTAAGCCGGCATGGCCAGGGGCAGTAACAACGCCCACTCCAGCAGTCGTCGTCCCCGAAACTCAAAGAGGGTGACCGCCACGGCCGACACCGTGCCCATGCTGACCACACCCACCAATACCCAGGCACACAAGACCAGGCTGCTCACGGCATAGTCCGGCAACACCGTACTGAGCATGCCCTGAAGCACCTCAGCGGAGCGGGCATCCCATTGCAGCCAGGCACCCAGCACCGTCAGCACAGGCAGCAGCAAGCCGGCAAACAGCAGCAATAGAAAAAGTCGGGACAAACGCATCCGAGCCGAAGATGAAGATGGGCATCACGCCAACACAGGCCCGGACATCGAGCCTGCATTGGGATGGGTTTCGATTGTAGGCAGCCCCTTGCGCGGTCCGCGCTCTCTACAATGCCAGGCATGTTTCTCGATGTCTCGCAGTTGCAAGTCCACTATCCAGGACGCAGCCAGCCCGCGGTCGATCAGGTGAACCTGGGCCTGCGAGCGGGCGAGATGGGCGTGCTCATCGGCCCATCGGGTTGCGGCAAGACCACCTTGCTGCGTGCCGTGGCGGGCCTGGAGCCTGTGACCGGTGGACGCATCCAGCTGAGCGGACAGGTGGTGAGCGAACAGGGTCGCCACGTACCGGCCGAACAACGCCGCATCGGCATGGTGTTTCAGGATTACGCGCTGTTTCCCCATCTGGACGTGGGCGACAACATCGGCTTTGGGCTGGCCCACTGGACGCGGGGTGCGCGCGAGCAACGCGTGCAAGACGTCCTGCGCCTGGTAGGACTCACGGGTAGCGCGCGCCGCCATCCCCACGAACTCTCTGGCGGTCAGCAACAACGGGTAGCCCTGGCCCGGGCGCTGGCACCGCAGCCTCAACTGCTGTTGCTGGATGAGCCGTTCTCCAACCTGGATGTGGATTTGCGGGAACGCCTGGCGCAAGAGGTACGCCACATCCTCAAGGAGGCCCAAACCACGGCGCTCTTTGTCACCCATGATCAACTGGAAGCCTTTGCCATCGGCGACGTCATTGGCGTGATGTCCCAAGGGCGCCTGCATCAGTGGGACGATGCCTACTCCTTGTATCACCGACCGGCCTCGCGCTTCGTGGCGGAGTTCATCGGCCATGGCGTGTTCACGCCAGCCACGCTGCGTATGGAAGGGAGCCAGGTGGTGGTGCACACGCCACTGGGCGACCTGACAGACGTGGCCGAATGCCCGCTGCCCGGTGCGTTTGCCGCTGGCCAATGCGATGTGCTGTTGCGGGCCGATGACATCGTGCATGACGATGACGCCCCGGTCAAAGCCGAAATCCTGCGCAAGGCCTTTCGCGGTTCGGAGTTTCTATACACCCTTCGGTTGGCCTCCGGAGAAACCGTGCTGGCCCTGGTGCCCAGTCACCATGACCACTCCCTGGGCGAATGGATCGGCATTCGCGCCCAGGTGGACCACGTGGTGACGTTTAACCGCGCCTGCCCGGTGCATCCGCAGGCGCTTTGTCACTTGCCATGCGGACGCTCACCCGTGGGCACTGACAACGCTCAGGGCTGCCCGAGTCTCTCGACAGAAGCCCCGTCGACGGCGTCCTAGTAACCTGAATCGGCGTCTTCACACCGCTTTATTTCACCCACCCATTCCTCTGGAGACCTTCATGAGCCTCACTCTCTACTACGCGCCTGGCGCTTGTTCCTTCGTGCCTCACGTGCTGCTGCAAGCCAGCGGCGCAGCCTTTGAACCCCACCTGCTGAAGCTGCACAAAGGCGAACAGCGCGAAGCCGCCTACTTGGCCATCAATCCACGCGGTCAGGTGCCCGTGCTGGTGGACAACGGCACCACCATCACCCAGATCGTTGCGATCTGCCTGCATCTGGATGCTCGCTTTCCCGAGTGCCACTTCCTGCCCACCGATCCGCTGGCACGTGCCAAGGCGATCGAGACCCTGGCCTGGATGAACAACACGGTGCACCCGACGTTCACGCACTACTTCATGCCCAACAAGTTCACCGACCAGCCCGAGGCGCAAGCGGTGCTGAAGTCCTACGCTGCCGTGCAATACCGCCAGT
>VEQI01000415.1 GCA_018883305.1 Limnohabitans sp.
GCCCAAGGCCACCAGGGCGTACATGCTGCCCAATACCAGGCCATTGATCACCTGTTGTAGCAGGATGTCCATGTCGTGTGTTGTCTTGTGAATAGATGTCAGGCGAAGTTTTCGCTGCACGCGCTGGGCACCCAGCCGTCAGCGCGAATCACCGCCACCGGCCGCCTCATCGTCAAGACGGCGCAGAAAGGCCATTTTCTCTGCAATCTTGATCTCCAGACCACGCGACACGGGTTGATACCAATGGGGGTTTTCCATGCCCTCGGGGAAGTAGGTTTCGCCGGCCGCGTAACCGTGCGGTTCATCATGGGCGTAGCGGTAGGCGTGTCCGTAACCCAACTCCTTCATCAATCGGGTGGGAGCATTGCGCAAATGGACTGGCACCTCGCGACTGTGGTCTTGACGCACAAAGGCACGCGCCTGGTTGTAGGCGTTGTAGCCCGCATTGCTCTTGGGTGCCATGGCCAAGTAGATCACCGCCTGGCCCAAAGCCAATTCCCCTTCCGGCGAACCCAGCCGCTCAAACGTCAACGCGGCATCGTTGGCCAGCTGCATGGCGCGTGGATCAGCCAGGCCAATGTCCTCCCAAGCCATGCGCACGATGCGACGAGACAGATAGCGCGGATCCGCGCCGCCATCCAGCATGCGGCACAACCAGTACAAGGAGGCATCTGGATCCGAGCCACGCACAGATTTATGCAGCGCCGAGATCTGGTCGTAGAAGTGATCGCCGCCCTTGTCAAATCGACGGGCATTGAGCGTGAGTGCTTCCTGCACAAAGGCAGCATCGACCTGCGTGCGTCCCAGCGTGCGTGCTGCCGTGTGACATTGCTCCAGGAGGTTGAGCATGCGCCGAGCGTCGCCATCGGCATAGCCCACCAGAGTGTCCAAGGCGGCATCGTCGATCGTCAAATCGGTCAGTACCTTGTCATGCGCACGTTGCCACAAGCGCTTGAGTTCATCCGCAGAGAGCGGCTTGAGTACATACACCTGCGCGCGCGAGAGCAAGGCCGAGTTGACTTCAAACGACGGGTTCTCCGTGGTGGCGCCAATGAAGGTGATGAGCCCCGACTCGGCATACGGCAGCAGCGCATCCTGTTGCGACTTGTTGAAGCGGTGAATCTCATCCACAAAGAGCAAGGTGGCACGCCCACGCGCCAGGGATTGCTGCGCCTGCTCGATGGCCGCGCGAATGTCCTTGACCCCGGAGAACACCGCCGACAAGGCGATGAACTCCGCATCAAAACTTTGCGCCGTTAAACGTGCCAGCGTGGTCTTGCCCACACCGGGTGGTCCCCACAGAATCATGGAGTGCGGCTTGCCCGACTGAAACGCCAGACGTAGGGGCTTGCCTTCACCCAGCAGGTGCGATTGGCCAATCACCTCATCCAGCGTGCGCGGGCGCAAGGCCTCGGCCAGTGGCGGCGCCGGTTCATCCCGACCAAACAGGTCGTCACTGCCAGCACCTGCGCCACCCGCCGGCCCGCCGACATGCCCTGAGGCGCCAGCGCGACTCATGGACGAATCACCTCGACCTTGGGTGGCGGCGTGAACTGAAATGCGGCGGCGCCCAGTCCCCCGGGATTGATCTCGATGCGGGTGAACTGCAACAGTGAGCGTTGCCCCATGGCATCCACAATCTCCAGCCGCTCCATCGCCACGCCACGCTCCGCCGTGCGCAATCCCACACGCAGGCTTTGCACGCCGGAGTCACGCACACGCGGCGTGGCCTGCACCCAATGCAGACCGTCTTGTTCAGCCTGAGCCTGCAACTGAAAATCGCGTTGCAGGGCGGACAGATCCGTTGCTGCGGCGATCAGGGCTACCGGGGTAGAGGCCAAGGCCTTGTCTTGTGCACGCGCCGTCACCTGGGCCAGATCCACGTCATAAACCCACAAGGTAGTGCCATCGCCCACCAGCAGTTGCGGATAGGGCCGCTGGTACTCAAATCGGAAACGGGCGGGACGCAGGAAGGAAAACTGTCCACTCGACACTTTGGGCCGTTGTGCCTGTCCGTCACGAGGCGGCAGTTGCACGGTCTGGGTGAAGTCGGCGCGCGCGCTGCGGGTGCCCTGCAAAAACTGTCCCAGAATGTCGAGACTGTCGGCCAAGGCCGCTGTGCAAGCCAGCGTCGAGGCCAGCACCGTCAGTCCCAGGACTACACGCCGCTTCATTCGGCCCTCGCGGGCACCAGGATCTCGCGCTGACCGCTGCCGCTCATGGCGCTGACCAGACCGGCCTTCTCCATGTCTTCCACCAAACGCGCTGCGCGGTTGTAGCCAATCTTGAGATGGCGCTGCACCAGCGAAATGCTGGCCTTGCGGTTCTTGAGCACCACCTCGACCGCCTGGTCGTACATGGGGTCGTTCTCACCACCGCCATCACCAAACAGGTCGCCCACTTCGCCGCCCTCGCCATCGACCGTGCCGCCTTCCAGCACACCCTCGATGTAATTGGCCTCGCCTTGGGTCTTGAGGTAGCTCACCACGCGGTGGACCTCTTCATCGCTCACGAAAGCGCCAT
>VEQI01000416.1 GCA_018883305.1 Limnohabitans sp.
AACTACGACGGTCGCGGCACGATTGGCTTGCCCATGGAAGAGCTGCACACCGCGATCCGTGACGTGCCCAAGCCCGTGATCGCGCGCGTGCAGGGCTACGCCATTGGCGGCGGCAACGTGCTGTGCACCATCTGCGACCTGACCATCTGCTCGGACAAGGCCATCTTTGGCCAGGTCGGTCCCAAGATGGGCTCGGTCGACCCGGGTTACGGCACCGCCTTTTTGGCCCGCGTGGTGGGCGAGAAGAAAGCCCGCGAAATCTGGTACCTCAACAAGCGCTACTCAGGGCAAGAGGCCGTGGACATGGGCCTGGCCAACATCTGCGTTCCGCACGAGCAGCTGGACGCCACCGTGCAGGAGTGGGCCGAGACGATTTGCGAACGCAGCCCAACTGCGATTGCGATTGCCAAGCGCAGCTTCAACATGGACACCGCGCACCAGTCGGGCATCGCTGGCATGGGCATGTACGCGCTCAAGCTCTACTACGACACCGAGGAGTCGCGTGAGGGCGTGAAGGCCCTGCAGGAAAAGCGCAAACCCGAGTTCCGCAAGTACGCCAAGTGAAGGCCGAGGGGCAAACATGAATCCGAACCCGTACATCAACGAAGACCTGCAGGCGCTGGCCGAGACGGTGCGCCGCTTTGCCGAAGAGAAGGTCAAGCCCGGTTTTCTGGAGCGCGACAAATCGCGCGAGTTTGACCGTGCGCTGCTGCGCGAGATGGGTGAGCTGGGCTTCATCTGCCCCGAGCTGCCCGAGCAGTTCGGTGGCCTGGGCATGGGTTGCCTGGCTGCGGGCGTGATCCACGAGGAAATCGCCCGTGCCGACCTGAGCTTTTCCTACCTGAACCTGCTGGCTTCGCTCAACAGCCAGATTCTGTCCAAATACGGCCAGCCCGAAGTGGTGGCCCCCTGGCTGGAGAAGATCCGCACCGGTCAGGCGATCTGCGCCATCGCCCTGACCGAGCCGCGCGGCGGCTCGGACGCGGCCAATCTGCGCCTGAAGGTCGAGCGAGACGGTGACTTCTACGTCATCAACGGCGAGAAAACTGACCTTACCCCTGTTTCGTGTAGTTCTTAACCCAGGGCTTACGCGGCTTTTTTACGCTGTGCCTCGTACCAGCGTTGCTCGTACTGCATTGGACTGATATACCCCAAGGTCGAATGCAGTCGACGATGATTGTAGAAGGCTATCCAGTCCATCACCGCCTGTCTGGCCTGCTCTCGCGTTTGGAACTTGCGCCCATGTACGCAGGCTCTTTTGAGGTGGCCCCAGAAGCTCTCGCTTGGGGCGTTGTCCCAGCAGTTGCCCTTTCTGCTCATCGATGAGCGTATGCCCCAGTCCTTCATTGCGCCCTGCAATTCATGGCTGCAATACTGGCTGCCCCTGTCGCTGTGGAAGATCAACCCGGGTTGCGGTCGCCTACGCCACCATGCCATGGCCAGAGCGTCCTTGACCAGACTGGCGTGCATGTGGGGTTGCAGGCTCCAGCCCACCACCTGGCGGCTGAACAGATCGATCACGATGGCCAGATACAGCCAACCCTCATCCGTGCCAATGTAGGTGATGTCCCCGGCCCACAACGTGTTGGGCACCTCAGGGTTGAAACGGCGTTGCACCAGATCGGGCGCCACCGGCAGGTTGTGCCCACTGTCGGTCGTCACCACAAACTTGCGCTTGGTCTTGGCCTTGATACCGTGCTGCTGCATGAGCTTGCGCACCCGCTCCTTGCCTACCCGGATGCCCCGGGCCAGCAACTCCTTGTGCATGCGCGGGGCACCGTATTCGCCCTTGACCTCGGCGTGGATCGCCCGGATGTACGCCAACAAGGCTTCGTCACTGTGACGCCCTCCTAGCCGGCTGCTCCCTTGGCGCTGGCGGCGCAGCCAGTTGAAATAGCCGCTGGTGCTGACCTCCAACACCTCGCAGGACACGCTCACCGGATACTGCCGCTTCATTTTGTCGATCCAGGCGTACCTCGCAGCGTGTCCTGCGCGAAGTACGCCGCGGCCTTTTTTGCAATGTCGCGCTCCATCCTCAGACGTGCCACCTCTGCGCGCAAACGCGCCAGCTCGGCCTGCTCGGGCGTAACCGTACGAGCGCTATGAGCATCGCCAGCACCCGCCAATTGATCTTTGGCCGCCAGTCGCACCCAGTTGCTCAAGCTCGCCTTGGGAATGCCCAACACCCTTGCCACCACCGAGATCGCCTGGCCCTCACGCACCTGCCGAACCGCCTCCAGTTTGTATTCCAGCGTGTACTGGCCACGCACCTGCTTTCCCGTCATCTCTCAACTCCTTGTCTGTATTTTCAACAAGGGCTAAGCACTCCACTTTTCGGGGGTAAGGTCATACAAAGGGTGCGTTCGGTCTTGGTGCTCAATTTTGGTGTGCAGTCCTCGGTGGCTGCGTACCAGCAAGCCGCCCCCGGCACCTTACTGACCTTTCCCTGCGAAGGGACGTCTGATCTGGCGCCTTCTTTCAGCGAGTCGAGCGACTGGCGTGGGGG